>JASHRI010000432.1 GCA_030037435.1 Candidatus Acidiferrales bacterium
GAAACGTGCCGTAGCTTTCGCCGATGAGAAATTTGGGAGAATTCCATCGTCCATTCTCGGTGATATACGTGGCGATGAACTGCGCAAAGGATCGCACATCCGAGTCGACGCCCCAGAAATCCTTGTCCTGCGCCTTGCCGACAGCCCGGCTGAAGCCGGTGCCGATCGCGTCAATGAACACTTCGTCCGTCACATCGAGCAGGGAATCCTGATTGTCGACCAGTTGATAGGGCGCGGGCGGCGTGGGCGCGGCATCCGCGGTGGCGACGCGTTTTGGGCCGTACGCGCCCATGTGCAGCCAAACGGTGGAAGAGCCGGGGCCGCCATTGTAGAAGAATGCGACGGGGCGCCGGCTGACGTCCTGCACGTCGCTGCGTGTGTAGGCGACGTAGAACATGCTTGCGGTGGGCTCATCCTTCTCATTTTTCAGGATGATCGTGCCGGCGGTGGCTTTATAGGGAATTGTTTGGCCATTCAGTCGGACGGTGTGATCGGTGACCGACGATTTTTCCTTGGTGTTCTCATCCGAAGAGGAAGGCTTTGCCGGCTGCTGTGCTTTCGTGTCGTTGGGCGGTTCCTGGGCTGCGGCGGAAACGGTGCAAATTCCAAACAGAAGAAGTGCGAAAATTGCGCAGATAGCCGCCAGACGCGGCCGTTTCAGCTGGATCATTGATGAACTCCCTTCAGGAAGTGCCGCTCAATAGGATGCGCGAAGTTCTGTCGACGCCGCTGGCTGGAAGTAAAACGCGCTTATTCGAGCGCCGGAATCCGGCTTTCGACGAGCCCGGAGGTAATACTCGGATTGCGACTATCGCTTTGTCTCAGGCCTTCGGCAAATCCCAGCCTGGCACCCACCATCCGTGCACCTGGCTATAGCTGCGGAATGGCAGATGGACGGTGGCGACCGGACCTGCGTCCATGTGCTGCGTATCGACGATCACCAGATCGGAGCGGCCGCCTTCGAGCAGGCGATTGGCGACGCCAACGAGATAGCCGTCACCTTCGGCCGCATCCTTATTTCGCGGCACGAAGCAGCATTCCTGGAGACTCGAATCGTCGCCAATCCAGAATTCCGATGTGGTGCGATTCGAATGATCGAACTTCGTCCACGAATTCGTGGGACGGAAGGCCATATTGCCGAGCTTCGCATTCACCGGCTTCGACGCATCGCTGGTGGGCATAAAGCCGATGCGATAGGGAAGCGTTTGATAGCGATCGTCCTGCCGCGGCAGAGCGCCCGTTTGCGGATACAACTGCTCCATGTCGTATTCGCGAATATCTTTCTTTGATAGATCCACAGAGAGACGGTGCATCGATCCGGCGGCCGCTTTGGGATCGAAGGGCTCACCGTGGAGGTTGGGGAAGAACGGAAACTGATTCTTCAGCGCCATGTCCATGTCGACATACATCTTATTGCCGTCGGAAAATGCGCCCATCACGTGGGTGGCGCAGCGCTCTGGTCCCTTGAACCAGCGCAGATCCTTGCCGTCGCCCCCGCGCTCGAGCACCCCGAACCACGTGGGCAGCGTCGAGTCCCACGCGAAATGAACGTAGCCCTCTTTCATGCGCTGGACGTTGGTGGCCATCGGGATGCAGAGGAATGCGATGTATTTCTGCGACACGGCGAAGTCGTGGATCATGCCGACATAAGGAACTTTGATCCAGGCATGCCAGGTGACGTGACCCTTGGGATCGGCGGAAAAGACGAACACGTCGTCGGTGTCGAGGCCCTTGGCTTCGTAGCCGAACGAAATGATCTCGCCTGTCGCATGATCGAACTTGGGATGCGCGGTGTGAGTGAGGCTCATCAGGCCGCCTTCGAACGTGTAGTAATTGTCGACGGTTTCAAGCGTGAGCGGGTCCATGGTGACGGGCGGGCTGTCTTCCTTGAGCGCCAACATTTTCTGGTTGTAGTAAACGATGTGCGTGTTGGCGGTTCCGCGGCTGACGCCCTTCGCGCGAGGATCGTCCATAAACGGATTGCGATACACATTGAACAGACGCGCGCGCGCAGCGGCCTGAGCGTTGTAGCGCTGTGTGCGAGCGTAACGGCTCTTGAAATCCACGTGTCCATTGGCGATACGAAACATGCTGACGTGGCCCTCGCCATCGAACGGAATGCCTTTGGGCGCTGGATACTGCCAGTCGGGGCCGACGCGATAGAAAGCGCCGTCAATATTGGAGGGAATTTCGCCCTCGATGTCGCAATCGCGAATGTCGCATTCAGAGCGGAACGGACCCGCGCCTCCGAGAAAGGAAGAGGGCGGGAAGTGGACCGTCTCGGCCTGCGCCGATGGCGCGAGCGACGACAAGCTGCCGGCCACGGCGCCTGTGCCCGCAGCGACCGCGAGCGTGCCCATGAATTTGCGGCGTCCCATCGACGTGGCTCCGCTGGTGCTTTCGGGCTGATTCGCGTCATTGGATTGACTGGGCTTTTGGCTTATGACGACCCTCTGACTGGACTCTTTGCTCATGACGCCCTCCGAATGCGAAATACTCTTCGCTCTTACATTATGACAAACAACGCGGGACGATTCGATTCCCGGGACAGGAGAGCGCCGAGAGCGACGTGGACGTCCTCGCGATTCTCCACGCAGGGTGTAGCACACTCGCCACCAGCCTTGCAAGCACTGCACACACTGTTGACGCGCGCGGCGCACGCACATGCAATTTAGCTTTTCCGCGAATTTGCCGTTGCGTTATGCTGCCGACGCCGGTCGGCGCAACGCGCAACGGATCAAGGGGAGGCCGGAGGCATGGGGAAGGCAGGAAGGATTGTATTTTGGATTTGCGTGATTGCTGTGGCGACGGTGTGCATCGGC
>JASHRI010000433.1 GCA_030037435.1 Candidatus Acidiferrales bacterium
AGGAGCGCTTGGTGTAGAAAAGCTGAACTCAGCGACGCGCTGATTCAGAACACCAAGCAGGCTCCCCCCTGGAATCTATGTATTACATCGGCCTGGATGTTCGCAAGCGGAAGATCAGCTACTGCGTGAAGGACAGCGGGGGCAAGGTCTACGCCGAAGGATCGCTTTCCGCCACACGCACTGACTTGGACCACTGGATGCAGACTTTGCCACAGCCGTGGAGCGCGGCGATGGAAGCGACGATGTTCACTGGCTGGATCTACGATCACCTGAAGCCCCAGGCAGCCGCCCTGAAGGTGGCACATCCGTTGATGCTGCGTGCCATTGCAGCCGCGAAAAAGAAGAACGACCGCATCGATGCCAACAAGATATGCGACTGTCTGCGCTGCGATTTCCTGCCGGAGTGCTACATGGCCTCCACGGCGATTCGCGAGAGGCGGCGCACGCTACGCTACCGCAACCTGCTGGTGCGTCAGATGGTGCAGATGAAAATCAAAATTAGCTCACTGCTGATGGAAGCCGGCGTGAGCTACAACAAGCAGCGGTTGCACAAGGCCAGCTACTTCCGCGAACTGCTGGCGACCAACCCGGATATCGATGAAGGGCTGCGCGCACTGCTGCGCCAGTGCCGAGAGACGGTGGTGCAGCTGGGCAAAACCGAAAGCGCTCTGATCCGTTCCCTGGAGCACGATCGGTTGCTAGCCGAATGCGTCGAGCGGTTGATGAGTGTCCCCGCGATTGGCCCAATTACAGCACTGACTTGGGCGCTGGAAATCGGTGAAGTGCAGCGGTTCTCTTCGATCAAAAAAGCGATAAGCTACTGTGGGTTGTGCGGCGCCGAAAAGAGTTCTGGTAACACGGTGCACCGCACGCCGCTGTCGAAACAACGCAACAAACATCTGCAGACCACGCTGATCGAAGCAGCCAAGATGGCGCCGCGCTACAGCCCGATGCTAGCGCTGCTCTACGACCGGGAAAAACAAAAAGGAATGCCAACCGCGCCACGCTAGCTCTGGCGCGAAAGTTGGTGGCCTATCTGATGTCAGTGGATCGTGGCCAGCGCCACTTTCTTGTGGTGGACCACGAGACGTGCGCAGCCGCCTAGCCTAGGTCGGACAAAAAGTTTTTCAGCGCGTGGCCTGCCAGGTCCCGTCGTTAAGCCGACTGGGCGCGAGAGAGTAAGCTCCCGACGCTCCCCTTGATTAGTTTCGAGACTGGCAGGAGAACACAAGCTCAATCTTCTGGGCGGCCCGAAAAGCTGCGCCAGCAAATGGAAGTCTGGTTCTCCACCGTGAGGAACCGAGGCCGAGAGGCCAACACGAAGCGCTGACGAAGCGAAACGAATTTACACCTTCGCTCCTCCGAAGCGCCCGGAGAGCTTTTGCCCTCTTGACAAAAACCTATCATGGAAGTCGGATAACCGGAGATGTGAAGTAGCACCTCACTTGTCGGGTTAGCACTGCCGGCTCGGGCGGTCGCTTTCGTGCGAAATGCAACGTTATGCACCCGTGTCGCGGACTCAGTCACTTGTAAGCGTTTTAGAATTAGTGGGCTGGACACGGAAATGCAACAGAAGAAGTATTTTGATGCGTGCTCAGAAGAGGTTCATGAGCGCGGATTGCGCTGCGGCCGCGGCCTGTCCGTCCGTCGTGCCGATGTAGCGCATGGTCGAGGAAATGCTGCGATGCCCGAGGGCCTGGCGCACGAGCGCAAGATTGACGTTGCCGGCGATCAGGTGCGACGCCAACGAGTGTTTCAGCACGTGAGGATGCCTCTTTTCAAGTGGCAGTCCTGCGGTATCGGCGCATGCCCGATAAATTCGAAAAATTTGCGAGCGATCCAGACGGCCGCCTTTCTGGCTTGTGAAGACGGAGTCGGTCCCATCGGCTCGACGGACGCGGAGCCACTCGCGTACTGCCTTCACTTCATCCAGAAGCGGCTGGCCGCGGTGCTGGTAAAGCGGCTGGACCGTAAAAAGAGATCCTTTCAGCCGATGAACAGCAATGGATCCTCCTTTCAGATCTATATCCGTCAACTTAAGGTTGCAGACTTCGGTCGCGCGCAAGCCGTGTCGGTACGCCAGCAGCAGCATCGCCCAATCGCGCGCGGAACGCGAGCGAGCCGCTCGGAGAACCTTCAAAAGCTCGTCCGGCGTGAGAAAGTTCATGGCTCCTCGTCTAACGTCTCCGTCGGTCGTTCCCGGCTCGCCTGCAGACGATCGGCGTCCGCCTGCTCGCACCGCCTCAGATAGTCGTTGTAATTCATCCCCTTCAAGTCGAACGACAGCTTGTCCCAATAATCGCCGTCCACCTCGGCTTTCGGCGAGATGGTCGCGCCCCGCAGGTAAAAGTCCTCCCAGGCGACGTCCGTATACAATCGGCCCTGCTCGTCCGCTTTCTTCCGTAGTTCGGCCTTCCCGCGCGTAGTGTGGGAATCGACGCAGATCTCCCGGTTGGCCTCGATCACCTGCCTCGCCGAAATCTTCCCCTCCTTTATCCAATGCGTGATCGCGACGTAGATGCCGTCCACTTCCCGCGATTTCTTTGCCCGGCACAGCAGCATGCAGGCCAGGCACAGCGGCATGGTGTCGACGTACCCGGAGTTCGATGCCCTCTTCATTTCCAGGTAGCCGACGCACATCGTGGTCGCGTTCGCCGCCGTCGTCGGATCAGCCAGACCAATATCTTCGGAGGCAATGACGATCAGCCGTTTTGCCACCGACGGTCCGTAGCCCGATTCCATCAGCTCGATGGCGATCGTCATCGCCTCTTTTTCCAACCCTCTGCGAATCATCTTCTGCAAACCGCTTATCGCCTCGTCGTACGCCGTCCCGTCCTTGAGCTTCAAGTCGTACTTTTGCGGCGCTCCCATTCCATCTCCTTTCGCCAACTCGACCTTTTGGGGAGTGGGTAGAACAAAAGTTTGCTCCCACATTTATAGAGTTAAGTACGCTCTATATATCGTTGTCCGCGCACGCAGAGCGAGCCTTTCAATCGACGGACGGCAATCGATCCGCCCTTCGAATCGATATCAGCAAATCCGAGATCACAGACTTCCGAAGCTCGCAATCCGTGCCGGTACGCGAGCCGGAGCATCGCCCAATCGCGCGATGAGCGCGAGCGAGCCGCTCGCAAAAGCTTCAAAAGCTCATCGGGTGTAAGATAATTCATCGCTTTGTATCCGCCGGTGCCGGGTCATTGCTGTCCGCTACTGCGTATGGCACGTCGTACATCTCCCGAACCTCCCGCCCCCAAGGATTTCCGTTCACTTCAACGTGGGGCTTGAGTTGCGCTCCTATCGTCAGAAACTCCCGCATGGCCAGATCGTCGTATTCCTGTAGCGTCTCTTCAGCCTGAGCCTTAAGGCGGGACTTCCCGCGCTCCGTATGGCAGTCGACGATTACGTCCTCGTTGTCGGCGATCACCTTTGACGCGCTGTCCTTGCCAGCTTTTACGCGGGCTACTGTCACGATTTGAGCATCGTCACACTCGCGATTCTTGGAACTTCGTGCGAGCAGCAGGATGGACATAATGAGCGCCAGTGGTTCGACGCGACCGGACGAAGAGTCCTTTTTGGCGATAAGGTATCCCGAGCATAGCGTGTAGACTTGCGCAACAGCGGATGGGTTCGCTAACCCAATGTCTTCCGCCGCGATGATCATCA
>JASHRI010000434.1 GCA_030037435.1 Candidatus Acidiferrales bacterium
TCCCAGCGCGTGCCTGCTTAACGGGGCAGCTTGGTTTCTCCCCGTTGTTGCGGGCATTCTCGGAGGCGAGATTGAGCCCATGAGAGGGTGGCAAACCTTCCTTATCGCGTGCGGCGTAGCCTGGAATGGTTGGATCGACTCGTGGTACGGCGCGCTGCTGGCAGCTCTCAGCGTGTTGACGACGCTCTTCTTCATCGCCTCATTGTGGGTGGTGTTGTGCGGAAGTCGAGCATTTCGGCGTGCGTGCGCATGGGTTGCGGCTGCGGCCTTCGTCTTCAACGCACATTGGTGTGTTCCCCTCGGGCCGAACGGCTGGATATCGAACCTCGGGATTGGGTATTTCCTCTGGTGGTGGTCGTTTGTCCTTTTGGCGATAGGCTTGTATGACCTAGCCCGGGTTAACAATGCTATTAAGCCCGCGCACAGCCAAGCAGTATTGCTCCCACAACAACCTCGTTAAAACGCGATCACGCTCAAGCGCGAGAATTTCCGCCGCCGGCGCACTGGGAGAATTCTCCGACTGCCCGGCTAGTCGGTTACCGAACCTGTCCGGTAAACGCGCTAGCTTCATTATTTGCGCTAGTACGCGCAGAATAAGGACCTTGCCTTCACAGACTCTCACAGATGGTTTCCATCCTCCGCTTGCGCGACGTGTAAGTTTCTCGCGCTTCGCGGCGCGATGCGATCAAGTTGGCCAACGTTGGCGCGTCAGGATTCGACGTTTCCTCCTTCCTCGTGCTCGGACGCGTTTGGTAGTCCGCCGAGGGGGCGCGAACGCCCTTGCGGTCGTAGCACGCAGCTTGCCGAGCCGGCCGAAAAGCGTTTGGAGCGAACTTTGTAATTTAGCCAGAGCACCCTTGAGTGTCCCTTCTATTTTCGCCGCTCTACTAGCGGCCGTTAGGGGCCGATGGCGGGCAGGCCGTGCCTCGATGAGGCAGCGTTTATCAAGATGACCGGGCTTATGACTGTTCGCATCGCTGAGATGAACTTCCACACGGGTCAGTTTGTGAGTAAACCTCTTTAGGACCCTGTTCACTTCGCCTTTTACGAATCTCGTAAGCCGCGCATCCACTAGGATATTTTTGTCGCTGTTGATTTGAATCCGCATGTGTTCCTCCGTTCCTCCGCGCCGCCATTGGTTCGGGAATCTCCAAGGCATTTAGGCTCCCGTTTGCACTGAGATGCACTCGTCCGGTTAGCGCGTTAATCAGGAGTTCAAGAAAACCTCGGTTCGATAGTCGTAGGGACTTCGACTCCAGTTTTGGTAATTCTCACTAGCGCGGATTCCTTGGATTCCACCTCCGGTGTCTTTTATAAGCACAATAGAAGTGCCGGGACAATACTGGTGAAAATCCAGTCGTCCAACCAGCATCCTATAGTTGGCGTCGTCTAATTAGGACAGCCCGGTTTAGCCAAACCACCACGTCAAGTCCCGATTAGTCGGATTGGCGGACATGCCCCTGCGCAGTACTCGACCTGTCCGACTAGCGCGTGACACGAGTCTCCCGAATTGACGCCGCGCAATCAACATCTCTGGCCCCACGTAGCTATTTGTCGACCATTGGCCGGATTGCTACACTCGGCGTCACCATGGCGCGGCAGCGAATGGGTCAGCACTTCCTAGGCGATGCGGCGTGGCGCCAACGCATTCTAGACACGCTGCCTCGCAGTTCGGACGACATCTGGCTCGAAATTGGCGCTGGCCACGGTGAAATGACGCGCCTGCTTGCGTCGCGCGGGCGACGCGTCATCGCAATCGAGGCTGACCGCCGGCTCGCCGACTCGCTGCAAAAGAGCCTGCACGCCGAAACATCGGAATTCCCCTCCATTGAAGTTGTCACTGGAGACGTGCTCGCGCTCGACCTCGGCAAATTAGCGAGCGGAAAATTTCGCGTCTACGGCAACCTGCCTTACTACATCACCTCGCCGATCCTTCACCATCTGTTTACCTACGCCGATCAGATTGCATCGATCCACATCGTCATCCAGTTTGAAGTCGCCGCGCGCATCGTGGCCCGCCCCGGACGCCGCGCCTACGGCTATCTTTCCGCTGCCTGCCAACTTTACTCGCGGCCCGAAATCGTTCTGCGGATTCCCCCGGGAGCATTCCGCCCGCCGCCGCGCGTCACGTCCGCACTTGTCCGCATGAGCCTTCCAGGCGAGCGCGCGGCCCTAGCCATAGCCGACGAAAAACGCTTTCTCGAATTCATCGGGATTTGCTTCGGGCAGAAGCGCAAAACGCTGCGCAACAACCTTCGCGCGGTTGCTTCCGACGAGCATATCCGCGCTGCCCTCGCGGCCAGCGCCCTCGAGTCCGACGCTCGTGCCGAGCAGCTTTCGCTGGCACAGTTTGCCGCTCTTTTTAGCGCATTGGGATGATTCTGGCGGGAGAGAGAAATCGCGTTAGACGGCCAGGGATCTGTCTTCAATCACAGCGCGCAGCCTGTCGGGAACGTCCGTCATGATGCCGTCGACACCTTTGTCCATTATGCTGCGCATTTTTTCGGCGTCGTTCACGGTCCACGTCACCACGTGCAGGTCGGCTTCATGCGCCCGCTCAATCAGCCCGCGCGTGATCTGATCCGACCTCGGACAGATTTGCCGCGCGCCCACTTCGAGAGCCGTCGAAACCAAGTCCGGCTTCAGTTGCTCCACCAGCAGCCCGGTCATCACAGACGCATCCAATTTCCGCAGCGATACCAGCGTGGCAGGATCGAACGAAATCACGATCGATCGCGCGGCGTTTTCGGCGCTCTGCAGCGCGGCCATCAACGCATGATGCATCCCCCAGGCAGCGTCGTATTTGATCTCGAAGTAAAAGATCACGTCGTGTTTTCGCGCGAAATCCAGCGCTTCTTCGAGCGTCGGAATCCGCTGCCCGGAAAACTGTCGGTCAAACCACAAACCCGCATCCAGCTCCCGTAGCTCCGCCAGCGTGAAGTCGTGCACCGCTCCTCGCCCGTTGGTAGTCCGCTCGAGCGTCCCGTCGTGGATGGCCACGAACCGTGCATCGCGCGTCAGGTGCAGGTCGGTCTCGATGAACCCGACGCCCAGTGCCACCGCCCGTTCGAAAGCGGCCAGAGTGTTCTCCGGCGCGTGCCCGGAGGCGCCTCGGTGAGCGATGATCCATGGAGATCGCATATCCTTGCCATCGTAGCAGATTCTTTGGCTCGGCTTGTTTGGCCCGTCTGCGGAGGTTGTGAGAATTGCACCTCATAGCGTCGTACTATTACCTCGTAC
>JASHRI010000435.1 GCA_030037435.1 Candidatus Acidiferrales bacterium
AATGGCGGCTGCTTTCCAGCGCCGACCACGAGCTGCGTGTAATGGCCGGGATCGAAGCTGTTTTCGATTAGCTTGGTGGGAATTGCGGCCGAGTTCGTCGATCCGTGAAGCGAGAGGCGAGCGTAAGGCACTTCGGTGCCTGTGTCGTCGATTATGCGGAGATCGGCCAGGCTCGGCTGAGCGTGCGTGTACACGTCTTGGGGAAGCACGAGGCTGGCGAGTTGCGTGGCGTTTGCCGGTGAAACGTTGATCGCTCGCGAATAACGCCAGTGTTGCCAGTGCTCCGGCAAAGGAGCGGCTGCCAACATGGCGACCGCGGCTGCAATTGGCGCAACGAGCCATGGGCGCGTTCCCAGCAGCTTCCCGCTCACGATCCCTTTTCCCCGCGGCGCGCAGACACTCCACGCTGGTAGAAGAACGAAACGAGCATCAGCACCAGCCCAAGCAGGAAGAACGA
Organism: Candidatus Acidiferrales bacterium; assembly: GCA_030037435.1. GTDB lineage: Bacteria > Acidobacteriota > Terriglobia > Acidiferrales > UBA7541 > Palsa-295. Next base: position 458 of record JASHRI010000435.1, read on the forward strand.
AACAATGCGATAGAAGCGTTCGAGGAACGACAGATCGAAGAAAAATACTTTAACCACCATAACTCCCAGCAGCGCCAGCGCCTGCCATCGCAGCGCTGCTGACTTCTTTATCACGCCTCCGGTAAGCAGCACGAGCGCATAGACCAGCCACAAAACCGAAAGCGCAAGATTCTGCGCCAGGCTGCGATCGATTCCAAGCGAAGGAAGCCGGCCGTAGAGATCCCAGACCTCCAGCGAAAGCGCCGCTAGAAACAAGAGGTTCGCAGCGACAGCGATCACATAGAACACTTGTGTGGACGCGGGATTTAATTCGGTGTTCGATCGCCGCGCGAAAATGAATGCCGAGAGCCAGCAGGCGGCGCAGACGGCCATTGTCAGGAAACGCTCGTTGAGCAAGAAAGTCGGGCCCGGGTGAAATGGGACTACCGCCAGGCGAATGGCCACAATTCCGAATAGCACAATGCCCGCCGCCCGCAACGTCGTCGAACGGATGCGGAGGCCGCTCCACACGAGCAGCGCGCCTTCGACGGCCCATGCGATGGTGATCCACTTTCCGTCCAGGCGGATAGGAATCGCGAGCGTGGCAAACAGCAGTGCCAGCCCGGCATAGGCCGTATGCACCAGGCGGCTGGCGTGTGTGTCCTTCACTGGCGTCGCGCGTTCAGCCAAGAGATGCGCGGTGGCAAGTAACAACACGGCTAGCGTCAGGCCCCAGCGAAATTCCGGCCACAGCATCAAGCGCAGCGCCAGCAGATAGTTGAACGCATTCGCGATCATCACAGCGATCTCGGCGCCTTGAAATTCACCCTCGCGAGCGCTGCGGACCGCGGGAAGCACGGCGAACAGGGCGAAAAAGATCGTTGCAAAAAGCAAAGTGGTCTCAAGTTCGTACCGGAAGTAGAAATCGGCGTACCAGCCCCAGAAATAGACCAGAGTCCCGATAAACTCGAGCGGCGCGATCCATTTCCAGTTGCGCCAGAAAGAAATTGCGAGCATTCCGGCGCCCAGGATCGCGAGATACGTGAAAAGCGTGACTTCCTGGTTCTGCCCAGTGCTTACGAGCAGCGGCGTAATCATTCCACCTGCGAGCGCCAGCACGGCGATGCGCTCCGAATTTCTGCCGATCGCGACTGCCGCTGTAAGTGCCGTAATGACGATCATCACGGCAAACGCCACTGCCTGAGGGAAAAGCATGTAGTAATGCCAACCAGCCCAGATCGAAAGGTAGAGGACGGCCGAGCCGAGCCCGGTGATGCCCTCAGAGAAATAGCGATAGCTGCGATGGAGCAGCCAGTCGCTGAGCGGAAACATCGCGCCGCCTAACAAGACCCCGATTCCAACACGGCCTCGAGGGCCAATCCAATTGTTGTCGAATGCGTATTTGAGAAAGAACGCGACCGCGAAAAGCAGCGCCAAAATTCCCACGTAGTAGAGCCAGCGCCCGGCGATCATCTCCTCAACGTCCGTGTCACCCCGCGCCGTCGCCACAGTGGGCGAAGACGGCCTGGTCCAGGAAGTTTGCGGCTGTGAAAGTGGCGACGCGGCATCCCCGGGAGGATGAGTCACTGGACGGGAAACGGGTGGCGGCGGAGGTGAAGGGACCTGCGGCCGGGCTGGAGGCGGTTCCAGCAGAGCGCCTTCAGCGGGTGCTGCAGCGCGCGGCGCGGGTGGCGCCGGTTGCCCCGGGGGCACCTCTCCCATGGTAGGGAGGGAGTGAACCCTGCGGTCGAGCGCCGCAAGGCGTTGTTCCAGGTCGTAGAGTCTCGCGGTTAAGCGCGAAAGCTGCTCCCCGAGACTATTCAGATGCGACACGCGGGCAAACGCAGCGATCGCGAGGACCGGGCCCACCAGCAACAGGGCAAGCACCAGAAGGATCAGCAGTCCTATGCCAGAACTCATGACGAGAGGTTAGGAGAGGGCCTGTGCGTATTACAGCATAGTGACCCGTAGTGAACAACGATTCGAGGGAGGGCGGGTGACGGGATAAGCAACGGAAGGACAACAACGCGCCGCGTGTAGACAAAAAAAGGGGGCCCACCCCGGGCCCCCGATGTGTCCCACCCCTAGTTCCGGCTTCGGCGCGGTGAAACCGGCCCACCCCGGGGATCAGAGACAACCGGGGTATGGTTTGCACGCAGGATGCCAGCCCTCGTCGTGCCGTCGTGTCAGGTTACTTTGCTGTGAGTAAGGGACTTAGCAACGTGTACGGCGCTGCTCAAGCTGCCAGCGGTACGATCGAATCCAATTTCTGAAAACTTTTGTCATTGTTTTCTATGTTGTTTGGAAGAACCGAGCACTGCAGAGGAAATTGCGCCATCAATCGCCAGTGTGAAGCTATGCGCCGATTGCCGATTTCAGAGCCGCCGCTAGTGTTTCCGTCCAATGGCGCACATCGTCTTCGCGTTCTGCCTCCACCATCACGCGAGCCAGCGGTTCGGTGCCGGAATAGCGCACAACGATGCGGCCGGAATCTCCCAGCGACCTTTCCGCGTGCTGAATCAGGCTCGAAACCTCCCCCAGGGAATCGAATGGCGGTTTGGACTTCACGCGAACATTTACAATCTTCTGCGGAAACACCTTTAGGTCCGCCACGAGCGCGTCTAACGGACCGGCAATCGAAATGAGAGAGGCGATCTTTACGGCCGTGAGCATGCCGTCGCCCGTCGTCGCATCGTCAAGGAAAAGGATGTGGCCCGATTGCTCTCCGCCCAAATTGGCTCCGATGCGATGCATTTCCTCGAGCACGTACCGGTCGCCGACAGCTGCACGCGCCAGTTTCAATCCGGATTTCTCAAGTGCCCGCTCAAGGCCGAGGTTCGACATGGTCGTCCCAACGATCACCGTGCCTTTCAGCTTTCCGGTCGATTTTAGATAACGACCGGCCGCGAGCAGCACGCCATCGCCGTCAACGAGCCTTCCGGACGCCCCGCAAAAGATGGCGCGGTCCGCATCGCCGTCAAACGCTACGCCGAGCGCAGCACCGGTCTCGACGACGCGCTTTTGCATGCTCGCCGGATGAAGCGATCCGCAATCCGAGTTGATATTTCTTCCGTTCGGCGCGTCGTGAATCGCGGTCACACTCGCACGGAGCGAGCGAAAAAGCCGTGGCGCAAGATTGCTGGCCGCGCCATTGGCGCAATCGAGTACGATTTTCATGCCCGCAATCGCCGCTCCCGGCAGAACCGCCGTGCGCAGCCCTGCCAAATAATCCTCGTGCAGTCCGTGCAGCTGCTCGTCGCTTCGCGTCACTTTCGCCGCCGCCGCGCGCCACGATCCGTTGGAGGAAAGAATCATTCGCTCGATATCGGCCTCGACTGCGTCCGGCATCTTCATTCCCGAAGGCGAAATCAGTTTCACGCCATTGTCGTGATAAGGATTGTGAGAGGCGGAGATCACCACGCCAGCAGCGAACCCCTCCCGGCTGACGAGCCAGGCAACACCTGGCGTCGTCAGAACGCCTGCCGACACGGGTTCGGCCCCGGCCTCAAATAAGCCGTCGGCGATTCGCTCGGCAATATGCGGACCCGACTCGCGGGTATCGCGGCCGATCAGAACTCGCGGCCGGTCGCCGTTCCTAACTTTCTGCGAGATGACGTAATTTCCGAGAGCCAGTCCCACACGATCGAGCGTTGCGTCATCGAGAGGATGTTCGCCGGGAACTCCCCGAATTCCGTCGGTTCCAAAAAGCTCTTTGGGCATTTAGGCAGATTCCTGATTCGCGAGAGCACGAACTGGTGATTCTACCATCGCGTCTGTTTCCGGCGCGCGACTTTGCCTGTCGTTTCGGTCAGGCGGACGCCTGTGTTTCGAGGAAATGATTTGGCAGCCCTTAGTGCGGACGGCGCAGGCGCTCGATCTTTGCAGCAAGCGCCTCCTTCGCTTTCGGTGCTTGAAACGTCCGAATCCCCGCAATACCCGCCGCTCCCGCACGCAGGCACTCTGCCGCGTTTCCCTCGTCCACTCCGCCAATTGCGATCACTGGAATCCCGACCGCGCTGCACACCTCCGCGAGCCCCACCACTCCCTGCGGCTGACCGAACGCACGCTTCGAAGGCGTGTCGAACACCGGACCGAAGAAAATGTAACTCGCTCCGGCGCCTTCTGCTTCACGTGCTTCCTCCAGCTGATGACACGAGACCCCGACCAGGAAGTCCTGCGCCGCGTTTCCGCCGCGGCACCAGCTGACTACATCCCGAGGTTTTAGCGAGGTCGATCCCAAATGGACGCCTCCGGCGCCCGCGGCGAGCGCGACATCGAGCCGATCGTTGACAATCACGCGCGCATCGAGTGGTTGTGTTTTTCTCGTCGAATGTTCTACCGCTTCGCGCGCCAGAGCCAGCAGATCTCGCGACGAGAGGTCCTTTTCCCGGAGCTGGACCCAATCGACTCCCGCGTCCACCGCCATGCGAATACGGGCTGATACCTCGAAGACGGCATTCTTCGAGCCAAGCGACTTTCGATCTGTCACGTAGCACACGATCGGCCGGAGCGGCGGTTTTTCAGAGGTGGGTGGCAACGGTGGTCGTCCGCCGTCGAAATGCCTCGAGCGACATCATGACGTCCATAAAGCCGAGTCCGGAGACCGCGCCGCGCAGAAAAGCGTTCTTCAACACCAGTGCGAGAGCGGGGTACGTATACAGAAAATAATTCGCCTCCCAAATGTCCAACCACGGCACAAGTATCAGCGCCAGTCCGAGCACAAGCCAAAGTACGACCAACAGGAGGCGAACGGCGCGGCTCATCATCGAGTTGGAATTATGGGAGATTCAGGCGCTGGTCGCAACAACTAGTCGGGATGGCGCGAAATTGCGCCGCGGCAGTATTAGTGTTTCTGCAGGATCGCAATGCGGTCGGCCACGTCGCGGTAGTCGATGTTCATCGCATACACCTGCCGAAAGCTGTCGAGCGCGGACGTCGATTCGCCCGCGGTCTCCAGGGATACGCCAAGGTCATAGCGCAGGGCGAGCACCGTTTCCTGATCGAGTCCGGGGATTTCGAGAGCGCGCTTGTACCACAATGCGGCAATTTTTGGCTCGCCCTTGTCCATGAAAGTAAGCGCAAGAAGGGTCGAACAGTTCATCGCGTAAGGGAAAGGCTTTCCCTTCTGCACCGCCTTTGCGACTTTTTGGAACTCTCCGATCGCCTCGTCCAAGAGGCCCATCTCCCGGTAGGCGATCCCGAGGTTATAGTGAGTTTCAAGGTCCTCGTCTTCGTCGGCGATTTCTCCTAGTTCCGAGCGAAATTCCTGAAACACTTCCGCCAATTGATTCAAGCTTGCTGCAGTCGTCTCCGCGGTAGCCTCGGCAGCCACTGGTACTGGAGTCTGTGCAACGGGAACCGGGGGCGCTGGCGCGGCGCGCTTGGGCGCGCTCGGTTCCTTGGGAGCGGCAGCCACAGGAGTAGGAGTCTCCATATCGTCGACTTCTGCGGCCAACTCGTTCAAAAAATCCTCTGTGGTCTGAGCGCCGGCTTTGGTCTCGGCTGGAGCGGGTTCTTGCGTCAAATCCAGCTCGAATTCTCGGACCTCAGAAGCCTCCGGTTGCGCTGCGACCATCTCTTCGGCTGGCTCGCCGGTCAGTTGAATGGTCTGCTGGGGCTCGGGTTGCGGCTCTGGGGGCGGCTGCGGAATCTCCGCTTCCGTTTCTACGTCGGGAATGATTTCGATCACTTCGTCTTTCGCGGAGGCGGTTTCAACCTCGTCCGTTGGTTCCGGTGCCGCTTCCTTGGCGGGGGCCTCGACGTCTTGCACCATGGCTTCCCACTCGTCCGAAAGGTCCACTTCCTCAGCCGGCATTGGCTGAGGCTCCGCAGGCTTCGCGGCAACCACCTTTTTGACAGGTTCCGGGCTGGCCTTCGCCTCGACCGGCTTCGCTGCCGCGGCCTTAGCGCTGGCGTCCTCTGTTGTCTCCTCCGGTTCGACGCTGCCGAGTGGAATCTCGAATTCAGCAGGCGCTGGGGCTGCTTGGCCACGCTTAGGTGCTGGCGATTCGACTGGCGATTCGACCGGCGCCTGCGATACCGCCGGTGTGGCACTCGGGGCAGCCGGAGCTGGCTTGAGCTCCTCGTCGCTCATCCCGGCGACTTTCTGATACCTCTCTCGTAGCTCGGCAAAGCGATCGGCGTTTGCTGTATCGCCTGCATCCCGATAAATCTGCTCCAGCTGGGCGGCCATTTCGGCTGTGCGACGGTCATCACCGGCTCCAAGGTAAAAATCCAGCAAGCGCTCGAGCGTGGGAGTGTGCCGCGGAGCCCGCTCAAGAACGCTTTCAAGCAGGTGCGTGGCCTTGTGTGTGAGGCCGTAGCTTGAAAACAGGTCGACGTCCGTCAGCGCCTGAGCGACGTATTTTTGCGTTTCCTCATCAAGGGACTCTTCGCCAATCGCCTTCGTCGTCGCAGCCGGCGCACCTTCCTCTGCCGCTGTCTCCTCTTCGGCTTCTGCGCGAAGCTCCACAACGGGCTTCGCCGGGGCATCCAGCTCCTCAAGAGATTCGACCTCAGGCTGCGGCGCAGCAGCTGATGGCCGTGCGGTCCCATTTGCTCGGGCGCGAAGCTCATCGAGGCGCGTCACCAACCGTTCATCGCCCTTGTTCCGATCGATCAACTCCTGCATCAGTTCTTCGGCACGCGAAAAATTCCTGCCGTCTGCATACACGTCGACAAGCTTGCTCAGCGCAGCATTCAGGTGAAATGGGTCGCTCGCGCTGCGGCTGAAATCTGCCATCATCTCCAGCGGTTCTGGATTCTTGGGTAATTTTTCCGCGATTTCCGAAAGAGACTTCAAATACTTATCCTGCTCGCTGGCCTCGATCATCGGATCGCGCAGTTCGCGCAATACGGGGATGGCCTGGACCGCATGCCCTCCCTCGATCATCGAATCCGCCACCTTCTGGAGCAATCCGAAATGAGAGCTTCCGCGGACGAGCTGATTCCGGGCGCGGTCCGCCGCCTTGTCGAAATGGCCATTCGCCAGTTCGAGTTCAACCAGCATGTTGGTCACATCGCTTCCCGCGTCCGCGTCCGGATGTTTTTCGAGAATGGCGATAGCTTGATCCGGGCGATGGGCAGCTGTCAAAATCTTCGCCTTCAGCAGTTGGGCATCCGCGTTGCCGTGCTCTACATCGAGAGCGCGATCAATCAGTTTGAGCGCCTCGTCGTTTTCGCCGCGTTCGTGCAGACGCTGCGCATACGCGAAATAGGTGTGAGCGGCCTCTTTCTTCTGGCCCATCACGTTGTAAAGCTCCGCCAGGCGCATCTGAACGCGGGGATTATCCGGTTCCACGTCGAGCAAGCGTTGCAATACCTCCACGGCCTTCGCCGCGCGGTTTGCTTTCAGGTGCGCTTCGGCGATCTGCAGGAACAGAGGACGCGCCTCGCTCAGCACGCCCTGCTGCACGTAGAGGTCGGCTAGTCGTTCCAGCGGAGGAAGTTCGTTCGGCGCTAGCTTCGCGATCTTCTTGTAGATAGCGATCGCTTTGCTGTTGAATCCATCGGACAGGTAAACCTGCGCCAGCCGCTCGAAATACTCGATAGCCTGCGGCATGTCGCCCTGGCGCGCAAACAGATCGCCGACGGTCATCAGCGTCGCTTGGTCTTTCGGGTCGTGCCGCAGAATTTGCTGGTATTCGCCGATTGCCTGGGCGGGCTTGCCCTGGTTGAGATACTTCAGCGCGTTCTCCAGCGCCTTATTCTTGTTGAAAGCCATTAGCGATCCCGCGTTCCCCCCGCGCGGTCAGGCACGTGTGCCGAAACCCAAAGCGCGGCTTAGACAGGCAGGTTAGCATGTGCCAAAAAGCGGGGTCTACGAAGTGGCAAGGGGGTGGTGACGAACGGGATAACAGTGGTGGAGGGTTGCCGGTCGCCTAACCGGCTGGCCGCCCGGAGCAGCCAGGGCGATGGGAAAAGCTATTCCGATCCGGGCCCAAACCCCTACATCTTGATCTCGCCAATTTGAATAATCGGCTGAATGTTTGTGTAGTTAGGGATGTCCGCCATGATATCCGCCGTATGGGGACCAAACGCCGCTTGAAACGCCTCGACCGACTCAAAGGTCAAGTGGCCCGCGGCGATGTAGGTCGGCGCCGTGCCCGGCTGTCCGCCTGACAGTCCTTGCTCCACAGCCATTGCCTTCAGCGCGGAGCCGACCTTTTGCCGGACCATCGGCATATGCTTTTTGACGTAGTAATCCATATCAAACTTGCTGCCCGCGCTCTGCGGGTACAACACGCTCACCTTAATCATCTCAATTTTCCTCCGCCATTCCAGTGGCTTTGAATCAGTTTTCGAGCGGAAGGCTAACCTGTTGCGCCCCGGCGGCCCAGCAGCGTGCCAGTCGTACAGGCTCGTAGGAGAATCGATGCAAGGTTGTCGGCCCGTGGCGCAACAGCGCTTCCAGGTGCTCAGGCGTCGCATAGCCCTTATTTTGGGCCAGCCCGTATTGCGGATATATCTGGTCGAATTCTTCCATTCGCCGGTCGCGATCCACCTTCGCCAGAATCGATGCCGCCGCAATCGAAACCGACCGGGCGTCTCCCCGAATCAGCGCCTTTTGCTCGATCGGCAGGTCCAGCTCGATTGCATCCAGCAGCAGATAATCCGGCATGGGACGAAGTTGTGAGATCGCCGCGACCATGGCCTGCCGGCTGGCCTGATAGATATTCCAGGCGTCGATGCGGCTCGCGTCGACTTCCGCCACCGCCCAGGCCAGCGCATGCTCGCGAATGCGTTCAGCGAGCTCGGTGCGCCGCTCGGCCGTCAGTTTCTTCGAATCGTCCAGGCCTACGATCCGGCGCTTGGGATTTAGGATCACAGCGGCCGCCATCACTGGCCCGAATAGTGACCCGCGTCCTACTTCATCGAGTCCCGCAATTCGCAGCCAGCCCTGCTGCCGCGCTTCGCGTTCGTATCGTGCCGAGCAGAGGCGTCCCATCGCCGCGGATTTTAACACAGGCGATGCAAACGCGATTGAGCGCAAAACAGAAAAGCCCGCCCCGACTGTCGGAGCGGGCCAAATTCAAGGCCGGTAAATGGCTATTCGGAGGATTCGCTCGAAGCGGCCTCGAC
>JASHRI010000436.1 GCA_030037435.1 Candidatus Acidiferrales bacterium
GAAGGAGGCGACCTTGCCCACCCCACCGCACTCGCCGTGCTTACCGATAACGGCATCCAGACGCTCGGGGATTTCTCAAAGGACGGTAACAAGCTCGGTGCATCACTAGATCAATACACCGTCGGACTCCGCTTTCTACACCGGGGCGGTTTCTATGCCGCGGCCGATCGATTCCAGATCTCCCTCGAAGGCTTACACGAGCTTATGGAGCGCGAGGCTTCACTGCCTGGACGAAAGACGATGATCTGGATTTCTCCCGGCTGGCCGCTCCTCTCGGGTCCCGAGGTTCAACTCAGCGAAAAGAGACGGCAGCAGCTCTTCGCGGACATTGTCGATTTCTCGACGAATCTGCGGCGTGACAACATCACGCTTTACGATATCGATCCTCTAGGTACGGGCCAGGGGTTGGGGGGTGCGCTCTACTGGCAGAGCTTCACCAACGGGATTAGCAAGCCTGGCCAGGTGTTGGCCGGAGATTTAGGGCTGCAGGTGCTCGCCACCCAGAGCGGCGGCCTTGTTTTCACAGCCAGTAATAACCTCACTGCTCTGATGCAAAATTGCCTCGCCGACACGAGGTCCTACTACGAACTCTCCTTCGATCCGGCGACAGGCGATCGGCCAAACGAATACCACCGCCTGGAAATTCGCATCGCACAGCACGGGCTAGCCGCGCGCACGTACCAGGGCTATTATTCGCAGCCTGAATTGGAATCGCGACCTGTGATCCCGACACCGATCGACACAGGTAATCCGAGAGGAGACTCTCGGTAACTGGCGTTCCCACTCGATGCGTCGAACGCCTATTTCTCAATTGCGAAATTCGCTGTGCGCCAAGAGGTGCTGTTTCCGGCCGAGTCGTTTGCCTGTGCCTCCAAAACGTAGGAGCCCGTTGACAGGGCAGTTATATCGATTCCACCGCCGATCGGGATTATAGGGTCGCCTGGTTTTGCGTAATTTGCCACGGAAAGCGGATTGAGACTTTTCACTACGCGGCGCGTTTTTGGGTCCAGGATTCGCAGTTGCACCTCACTGTTCTGGGCGGAAATTCCGGATTGGGCCGGGTCATAGACCTCCAGATAAAAGTAGAATGGTCCGCCCTTCTCGAAGCGCGGATTTGCCGTCGGGATAATCTCAAAACCGTTGCTCACCAGGGGCTCGTATTTACCGTGAGCGTCGTCTTCGGAGGCGGATATCTTCTGAGACTCTTTCCCTAACACGATTTGACTGATCGCTAGGTGCTCTGGATCGGTCTTTCTCACACTGACCGGTATCTCCGCCCGCCCGAAGTTCTCTCCATTGCGAAGAAGCAGCTTCAGTTCGTAGTCGCCGGGAGCGAGCCTTATTTGCGCTTCGAAAGGAGTTGAGGGCAGCCCGATGAGGCAGGAGTTCGACTCAGTCGGCAACAAAATCGGGTTCGTCTGGCCGAGCGCGTTGTTTAGATCGCCTGCTAGCAGGCCGCTAAAACGCGCCGCGACGGTCCCGCTTGTTGTGCCATAAGCAACTCCTAAATAGCCGATTGGGGGCGGCTTGTTACAGTCACTCAACCACCGCCAGGCTGCCGGAAACGCCAGAATCACATCCACAGTTGAGACCGGCCCGGTTGCGAGGTGGGGAAACGCTGAAAGCGAAAGCTTGACCTTGCCAGCCTTCCCTGTGTCCAACTCGGCCTGCATTTCATGGCCGAGCTTTGTTCCTCCTAGCGGGTCGTCGAACCAGTCAGTTCGGTTGCAATACAGATGTTGCGAATACACCAGCACACCGGGACGGTCAGCCTTCACCGAAATGTTGTGGCAGCTTCCTTCGGGAGAAGGCGGCAGCATGTATGCGACTAGATAGCGCGGCCAAGCCGGCATCTCAACTGCCACGGTGCCAAATCCGAATGCTGCGTTCGGCCGCCCGGATTTTTGACCCCATGCGGGGCTTATCTGGAATGTGACCCGCTCGATCTTTTGCTGGATGCCGTCTTCGAAAACCTCGAAATCGGTTGCTGACAACCCACGTACAAACACTCCTTCGATGAGATCACTACCGGCAGCGTTAACCTGATCGACGAATGTGTGTGGGTTCATCCGATGAATTTCATTCAGTCGCGCTCTGTCCAGAACTATGACCGGAACCCGGACATCGTTCGATTCGACGCGGATTGGTGCGGCGTTCACATTCTGCGCCTGGGCACTGGGCAAAAAGGCAAAGGCTCCCAACGTCCATACCACGAAGGCTCTAAAAGTGCATTTCGTCGGTCTGCGCACCGGAATGAGACTCTATGTCTGCTAGTGTCTCAACCTACTGTATACGGAAACGCCGCGGCTCGGCCCGATTTTAACTCGCTCAATATCTGGTTGGCGAAGCTTTGAAAGATTTCTATGGTCGTAGCCGACTAGCCCTTGCCCGCCGCCGGCTGCTTCAACGGCCTTACGAGCAGCGTCAAGATAAATCCACCGACGAGCAGTATCGCCAGCACGCGCAACGGCTGATCGTAAATGTGAACGCGGCTCTCACCTGGCGCAAGTGCGGCCTTCGCGCGTTCCGAAAGCTGTGTGATGATCACCGGCCCCGCCACTGCCGCTGCACTCCACGCGGTCAAGATCGCGCCATGGATTGCGCCCACATTATTTTCGCCGAACAAGTCAGCCAGAAATGCTGGCACTGTGGAGAAGCCGCCACCGTACATCGTGAACACGATGAAGATCATCGCTTCGAAAACGATCCATTGGCCCGCGCCCGCCACGCGCGGGATCAGCAGGAACAACACAAATTGCACTACGAAAAAAGTGATGTACGTCGCGCGCCGCCCAATGTAATCCGAGAGCGAAGCCCAGAAAAATCGCCCGCCGGCGTTGAACAGGCTGATCAGCGACACGACTGCGCCGGCCTCCAGTGCCGTCTTGCGGAACATGTCCTGCATCATTGGCGACGCCTGCGCCAGAATCCCGATCCCTGCGGTCACGTTGATGAAGAGGATTCCCCACAACAGATAAAACTGCACGGTTCCAAGCGCATCGTTGCGGCTCACGCTGTGGTCCGTGATCATCTTGTTCGTCCACGCGGGAGGCGTCCATCCTTCCGGCCTGAAATTCGGCGGCGGCTGCCGAATGATCCACGCCCCGATCATCATGATGATGAAATAGGTCACTCCCAGCACCATTACCGTCCGCGCCACGCCAAAGAGATTCATGAAGTAGACGTTCAGATAACCGGCCAGAAACGCGCCTCCGCCGAAGCCCATAATCGCCATGCCAGTCGCCATTCCTCGCCGGTCCGGAAACCATTTCACTAGCGTGCTCACCGGCGCGATGTAACCAAGCCCGCAGCCGATGCCTCCGATGAACCCCATCCCGAGGAAGACCACAAATGGCTGACGCAGCGCCAATCCGATTCCGCCGATCACCAAGCCGCAGCCGAAGAAAACCGCAGCAGCCGCTGCCGCCGCGCGTGGCCCCTTGCGTTCCACCCAAGGTCCGCCAAACGCCGCGCTCAGCCCCAGCAGCACGAGCGCTGTCGTAAACGTCGTGTACGGCGGGCTGAACCACCACGCCGTCGCCGGCAGCACGGACTTGATCGGCCGGTTGAACGTACTCCACGCGTACACCGAACCAATGCAGATATGGACAGCCACCGCCGCCACCGGGATCAGCCACCGGTTGAAAACTGGCTCCGCTCGCGCACGTTCCAGGCCCACCGCGTCCGATGCAGCCATCGAGGTGCCTCCGAATTTTCGTGTGATTGGTGCCGAGTTGGCGTAGCTGATAGCACAAATGCAGTGGGCGAGCAACTCTGTAACAAGCGTTCGCACCGCTTTTAACCAGCCGTTAACGTCACGTTCACACGGATCGGGCTCTGTCGAAAAAAGTCCGTAAGAATCCGCTCAGGCGCACCCCATCGAATCAACGTCGGCGCCTATAATGGAACTGTACCGGCGGCGCGATCCACGCCGCGCGACTCACGCCGCGCGACCCTCGGCATCCGGCCCCCGCGGTTCAGCTAGGAGGATTCCAGTGAAAATCGGAGTAATCGGCGCAGGCAATGTTGGCGGAGCCCTCGGCACACTTTGGGCCAACAATGGCCACGACGTGGTATTCGGAGTCCGCGACCACAAGGATGCCAAGCTTCAGGAACTCGTCAAGTCCACCAGCGGCAAGGCTCGAATCGCTAGTGTCAAAGACGCCGCCGCATTTGGCGAAGCCGTCGTCTTCGCCACCCCGTGGCCGGCCACAGAACAAGCGGTCAAATCCTCGGGCAATCTCAGCGGCAAGGTTGTCATCGACTGCACCAACCCGCTGAAGCCCGATCTTTCCGGCCTCGCGCTCGGCACCACCACCTCCGCTGGCGAGGGAGTTGCCCGCTGGGCCAAGGGCGCCAAGGTCGTAAAAGCCTTCAACACGATCGGCGCCGCGAACTTCGGCAATCCACTATTCGGCTCAGAGAAAGCCAGCATGTTCATCTGCGGTGACGACGCAGTCGCCAAAGCAACCGTCGCCAAGCTCGCCGCGGAGCTTGGCTTCGACCCCATCGACACCGGCCCGCTGACCACGGCGCGCCTGCTGGAGCCGATCGCGATGCTCTGGATCCACCTCGCCTTTCACCAGGGTTGGGGACCTACTGGCCACGCCTTCAAAATGTTGCGCCGCTAAGGGTCGGTTGCCGTCTCGGTCGTTGCTTCGCCTCGATGCTGTGAAAGCGGTTTTCGCCTTGTTCTGCTGGCTGTATAATCGTGCGCCAGTCAGATGCTTTCAATCCGTCCCGCCATTTCTAGCGATGCGGCTCTGCTCGCAGCCCTGATCCGCGAACTTGCCGAATACGATCGCCTCGGCCACGAAGCCAGCGTGTTGGAAGAGGACATCGCCCGCGACGGCTTCGGCCCCGCGCCGAAATTCCGCGCCGTCATCGCCGAATGGGAGGGACATCCGGCCGGCTATGCCATCTTCTTCGAGTTTTATTCTTCGTTCCAGGGCCGCGCCGGTCTATTTTTAGACGATCTCTACGTCCGTCCTCAACTCCGCAAGCAAGGAATTGGTCACGCGCTGCTCGCGCATGTTGCTGCCATCGCCTGGAAGGAAGGCTACTTCTGCCTGCGGTGGGAAGTTCTCGACTGGAATACCTCGGCTATCGATTTCTATCGCCGCCTCGGTGCTGTATTCCTCGATGAATGGAAATCCGCATGTCTCATTGGCGAGCCTCTCGAGTCGGTCGCCAAAGAAAAGCCCTGACCGTCCGCGAGGAATTTGCGGCTCTCTCTGAACGCGTCGTGTTTCTTATTAGTCGCCCGGTGGAGGGAACGCCGTCTTGTGGCTCACGCTGCGATGGGCTTTGCCGCCGCCGATAGGTTCTTGCAGCCAGCGAAGCAGATCGTCCCAGACTCGATTCCATGATTGCGGCCTCGCAAACCATGCCGCACTTCCGCGCTGCATGGACGCGGCCAATCTCGCCGCCGATTGTCCGAAGTTGGCGACGTCTCGCTTCAGGCGCTGGAGAGTCAGCCGAACCGGCCTATCGAAGCCCGGTGGCGTTCTGCGGCGCCACTCCGCAGTAGGATGTCGCTCCGGCGGCTTCGCCGCCTGCTTGGGTTTGGCCGGCACTGCCGCCAACAAGGACGCCACTGGCGCAGTTTCAGCCTCCTCATCCTCATCGACCAGGCTTTCCACCGTCGGTGCCTCGGCCTGCCGAGCGTCTTCATCAGTAACGGGAAAACTTGCTGGCTTAAACGGCTCCAGCGCCTCTGGGGCCGTGCTCGCAGTCATATCGGGCGCTTTCGCTGCCATAGCAGTGCTGCTGGTTTTCGCCTTTTCCGCTTCAAGCTCTCGCCCGGCCTCACTTGACATCGTAGTTGTCCACTCCGAAGCGAGTGCTTCGGGGAACTGAATCACCGGATACTTCTTCTCAATGCGCTCCCGGCTCTCAGCGGGAAGTTCCCAAGTCGGCGCTTCCATGGGACTCGAATCCTGCCGATGGACTCCCGCCGCTGCCGCCCGGGTCCGCCACGGGCTTGGCGCTATCGGCCTGTGATCGTCGAACTGAAGCTGGCGCGCCACCTCTTCGACAATGTCCCCGGAAACAGGCTGCGAACCGGCCGCATGAGCGTAGAGCGACGAGCGCTCGCAAAGCAGATTTAGCACCCTTGGTACTCCGCGCGAGTAGAAGTACAAAAGATCGGCCGCGGCCCGCGAAAACTGAATCTTCTCGGGTCCGGCGCCGACTACCTTCAGGCGCCCGCTGATGTACTCATCCGCTTCCTCGCGGCTCAGTGCCATCGTCGTGCAGCGCACGCCGATCCGCTGGCGAATGGGCCGATATTCGGGCCGCCGCAACTTATCGTCAAGCTCGCGCTGACCCACCAGGATCACCTGCAGCGCTCTGCCTCGCGCCGCTTCCATGTCCAGCAGCAGTCGAATCTCTTCCAGCACTTGCAGCGATAGCCCCTGCGCCTCGTCGATGATTAAAACTGCATTCCCCGACTGCCGGCCGCGTTCGGCCAGCCAATCTTGCAGCTGCACGACCGGGGTCGCATTCCGTTGTGGGGCGATAGCGAAGTCCGCCAGCACCATTCGGAACAGTTCGTTTATGTCCAGATGAGAATTAAAAATAAACGAGCTGACGATCCTCTGCTTCTGCAGGTGATCGAGCAGATGGTGTACCAAAATCGTCTTGCCCGTGCCAACGTCGCCGGTTAGTAGGATCAAGCCCTTGCGCGCGTGGATCGCGTGTGCAAGATCGGCGAACACCTGCCGCACATTTTCAGTCGCAATTAGAAACCGCGGATCGGGGGTAATGTTGAAGGGGTTTTCGCTCAACCCCAAAAAGCTGTGGGAAGTGTCGGGCATCGCTCCGCTCGGGACGGCCAGACCAATCATCCCGGAAAGTC
>JASHRI010000437.1 GCA_030037435.1 Candidatus Acidiferrales bacterium
CAATTTGGCCGTGCTCTCGCTGTCGAGCTTCGAGCATTGGTGGACACACCAGATCGGATTCAAAGCGAGAAACAAAGCGAAACAGGCTGAGAAAAAAGGCATTGTCGTCCGGGAAGTACCGTTTGATGACGCCCTCGTGAACGGAATTTGGCAGATCTACAACGAATGCCCGGTTCGCCAAGAGCGACGGTTCCCGCATTACGGCAAGAGCTTGGAAATGGTGCGCGAGATGAGTGCGACGTACCTCGATTCAAGCGCGTTTATCGGTGCGTTCGACCGCGACAGATTGATTGGATTCATCAAATTGACCTTCGACGACTCCTATACTCAGGCTGGAATCATGCACATTATGTCGCTCCTCGAGTACCGGGACAAAGCACCAACAAATGGACTCATGGTACAGGCAGTCCGATCGTGTACGACTCGCGATGTTCGTCATCTCGTATATTCCAATTTCTCTTACGGACGTAAACTCCAGAGCAGTTTGAGTGACTTCAAAGTACGCAACGGCTTCCAACGAGTGGACCTGCCGCGATATTACGTACCGCTAAGTGGCTGGGGTTCGCTTTGTTTCAAGATGGGTTTTCACCGACCGCTGAAAGATTTGGTCCCAGAATCGGTTGGAACAAAGCTGCGCGCTTTCCGAGCCGCCTGGTACCGACGCAAGTTCCAGCTCCGCGCGGAATCGCTTTAGGGAGACGCTCTTTGCCCGGAATCGTAGGTTTAATTTCAAAAGTGTCGCATGAACGAGCCGAAGCGCAATTACGGGAGATGACGGCAGCGATTCATCACGAGCGGTTTTACATTTCCAGTAGCTGGATAGATCCTGAACAAGGGGTGTACGTGGGATGGTCGGCGCGACAAGGTTCGTTCGCGGAGTGCATGCCCATACACAATGAGCGGGGAGACGTTACGTTGATTTTTTCGGGCGAGGAATTCCCCGAACCCGGACTCGTCACCGCGTTGAAAGAACGCGGCCATTCGATTGACTCCAAGGCACCTTCTTATCTGGTGCATCGCTACGAGGAGGAGCGCGACTTCCCGAAGCAACTGAATGGTCGTTTTCATGGGCTGGTGGCGGACCGCAGGCGCGGAATCGTGCTGCTTTTCAACGACCGTTACGGCCTGCAACGGCTTTATTGCTACGAGGGAAAGGATGGAGTTTATTTCGCGTCAGAGGCGAAAGCGATCCTTCGCGTGTGTCCCGAACTGCGCGCTGTGGACCCGAAGGCGCTTGCGGAGTTCGTCACTTGCGGCTGCGTGCTTGAGAACCGCACTCTTTTTCCGAATCTTCGCCTTCTGCCTCCGGGATCGAGGTGGACTTTTCGCGGTGGTGCTCTTGAAAACAAGGGGGTTTATTTCGATCCGAAAGAATGGGAGCAACAGGAACCGCTCGAGCCAGAAGCGTATTATCAGGAACTTCGAAATACCTTCATTGAACACCTCCCGCGATACTTCAACGGCCACGAGCCAGCGGGCGTTTCCCTCACCGGCGGTTTGGACACACGCATCATTATGGCGTGGCACAAAGCCGAGCGAGACTCGCTTCCTTGCTACACATTCGCGAGCATGTATCGCGACAACCAAGACGTAAAACTGGCGCGGCGTGTCGCGGAGATATGCCAGCAGCCACATCAAGAAATCGTGACGGGTGATGAATTCCTTTCGAAATTTCCGCATTATGCGGAACGTGCGGTTTACTTGAGCGACGCTTGTGTCGACCTTAGCCGTTCGCCCGACCTCTACGTGAACGAAAAAGCGAGAGAGATCGCGCCGGTTCGCGTTGTGGGTACTTATGGCAGCGAAATCATGCAGGGCGCAGTAATGTTCAAGGCCGAGGAACCTGTTGCCGGATTGTACCAACCCGATGTGTCGCGGCAGATTGATGAAGCGAGATCGACTTACTACGCAGTTCGTCGCGGACATCCAGTTAGTTTCGTTGCTTTCCAACAATCGCCTTGGCACCACTACGGCGTTCTGGGATTAGAACAAACGCAAGTCGCGGTTCGCTCTCCGTACTTAGACAATGCTTTCGTCAAGACCGTCTACAAGGCACCCAACCCAATGGTAAATGAACAGGCTCGCTTCCGATTGGTGCGAGAAGGCAATCCGGCACTTGCGGCGCTGCGTACTGATCGAGGAAACGGCAGCCGCAACGGAATTTCACGCCCCCTTCTCGAATTCCTGTTCAAGGCGGAATACGCATATGATGTGGGTATGCCGCAGTGGGTCGCGCAAATCGACCATGTTTTTCGTCCGCTGCATCTGGAACACATTTGGCTGGGAAGGCACAAGATCTTTCATTTCCGCGTGTGGTACCGCGATCAGCTGGCAAAATATGTTCGTGAGATTCTCTTCGACCCGCGGTCGCTTGCAAGGCCTTATCTAGAACCGAAGGCGGTCCGCGCGATCGTTGACGCCCACATCAGAGGCAACCGGAACTACACAACCGAAATACACAGACTCCTTACGCTAGAGCTAGCACACCGGTTGTTTGTCGATCCGATTTGATCGGAGCTAAGGCGGAGGCGTTGTCATGGCGGTCTTAGAGTTCGTCAATCATGCCTCATACGTTCTCAGGGTCGGCCAAACGTCGTTGCTGCATGATCCGTGGCTTGATGGACCGGCCTTCGATTGTGGTTGGGATTTGCTGGTGCCGAGCAGGTTCGGCACCGAAGACTTCAAATCGATCACACACATTTGGTTTTCACACGAACACCCCGACCACTTTAGCCCGGCCAATCTGAAAGCGATTCCACCGGACCAAAAGGCACAAATAACCGTCCTTTATCAAAACTCAATCGATCACAGGGTGGCACAATTCTGTAAGTCGGCAGGCTTCAAAGAAGTAATTGAGCTGGAACCCAACCGGTGGATCAAGGTTGCGCCTGACCTGGAGATCGTTTGCACACCCCACGATAATGGCGATTCCTGGATTGCCGAACGAACACCGAACGGTCTGATTCTCAACGTAAACGACTGTGTGATCACATCGAAAAAACAGTGTCAAAAGATCTTGGATCTGGTTGGCCCAGTTAAACTTCTTGCCACGCAATTTTCGTATGCAAACTGGGTTGGTAACCTCGGCGATCACGCAGCCGCCGCTGCGGCCGCAGCGGAAAAGCTTGGCTGGATGAAAACTCAGATCGACACTTTCCGTCCGAAGTATGTCCTCCCGTTTGCAAGTTTTGTGTATTTCAGCCATCAGGAGAACTTTTTTCTCAATGAGGATATGACGACAATCGACGCCGCGGTTAGATTCATCCGCGAGGAAACGTCAGTCACTCCGGTGGCGTTTTTCCCCGGGGACCGGTGGGACCTTGGCTTCGATCCACCCGAAGTGTCTTCAGCTATCCAGAAGTACGCGGACGCGCGAGAGAAAGTGCTCGCCAAAGGATTCATTCATGGCTCAAAGCGCATTCCTCTGGAAACGCTCACCTCGCACGGCGATAAGTTTGTCGGCAATCTGAAGAAAAAGAACGGATGGATCATTCGCATGTTCCCCGCGGTGCTGGTCCATGTCGATGATCTGAACGCCACGCTGAAGATCTCGTCTTCGGGCATTCGACCGAACCAGGCGCCTCGCGCAAAATGCGACATCGCGTGCACGAGCGATGCGCTCGATTATTGTTTTCTAAACGAGTGGGGTGGCAGGACGCTGGACATCAATGCGCGCTTCCAAGTTCCGTCAAAAGGCCATTACTGGAAATTCAAGACGTGGGCTACTCTTGCGAATTTCAACAGCCGTGGAGAAGGTTTTGGACAGATTCTAGCCACAATCGCCAATCGATTGTAGTGGCGAGCTCCAGTAACTCTGCTTCGTACTTATCGGTAGGTTCATCGCTTTGACAACTACGACCAGTGTTCGTAACCAAACTGACTCCGCGGCGCTCCCCGTCGAGCGCATTCGTAGCACTGTACTCAGGTTTGTGGATTGGCTCGGCCGATACGGAGAGACGTCTTACGATTTTCAGACCCTCTACGCCAGCGATTTAACGCGAAATGCAAAGGCTCTTTACTATAAAAGTAAGCTACTAGGAACCGTTGCGGTGGCGCCGATCATTTTCTGCGAAGCGTTCGCGCCCGGGTCTCGCCGATTCTTTTGGAAACGGCAACGATTCCCGATTGCCGATGCTCACTTCGCTATGGGATTCGCTTTTTTGTCCCGGGCTCTTGATCGCGCAGAGTATTATGAAAGGGCCGTCCACTTCCTCGAGGTTCTGAAAAGCACCCGGTGCCCAGGTTACGAGAACTATTGCTGGGGATATCCTTTTAATTGGGAGACGATACGCGGCACGATTCGGGAAGGCACACCTCTTATCACGACGGTGCCGTATGTGTACGAAGCCTTCCGGGAAGTGTGGCTACTCGACAAGAAAGAGGAATGGATCCAGATCATGAAGTCCGTAGCGGAGCATGGACTTGAGGACTATCGTGATTTCGAAACCTCTGCGAGCGCCTCGACTTGTTCGTACACCCCAGACCCGAAGCAATCCACAGGCGTTGTAAATGCGAACGCGTATCGGGCCTTCTTACTGACACGCGCGGCCGAGGATTTTTCGGACGAGCGATTCCGAAAAGCAGCACAGAGGAACTTGAACTTCGTCCTCGAATGTCAGAACGCCGACGGCTCCTGGTTTTACGCAATCGACGGCAAAAGGAATTTCATCGATCACTTTCATACCTGTTTCGTTCTGAAGGCGCTTGTAAAGATCGAAGAAATGACCGGCTGTCCGGCCTGCACCAAGGCGATTGAAAAGGGCGTCTCGTATTACATGAAGAACTTGTTCGACGGCGGCGGCTTGCCCAAACCGTTTTCGCGCCGGCCTCGGCTTACTGTATACCGGCGGGAGCTTTACGACTACGCGGAATGCGTCAACTTAGCGGTGCTGTTGAGGGGGCGATTCCCGGAGTTGGATCGTCGCTTGTCTACGGTTACGAACGACCTTCTGGATGTGTGGCAAACGGGCAGCGGCTCGTTTCGAAGCCGGCGATTGCTAGTGGGCTGGGACGCCACACCCATGCATCGATGGGCAGCATCGCAGCTTTTCAGAAGTTTCTGCTTGCTTCTATATCGCA
This sequence comes from Candidatus Acidiferrales bacterium, assembly GCA_030037435.1. Lineage (GTDB taxonomy): Bacteria > Acidobacteriota > Terriglobia > Acidiferrales > UBA7541 > Palsa-295. Next base: position 5,080 of record JASHRI010000437.1, read on the forward strand.
CCAGTCAAAATAGAAACTAGCGGGAAGGAGCACAGTTTTGAGGGTAAGCATCCTAGGTCTAGGTTATGTCGGCACCGTATGCGCCGGGTGCCTTGCGCAAGATGGCCATCAGGTGATCGGCGTCGATCCGGTACAAACAAAGGTCGATCTGATCAACGCCGGCAAATCGACGATTATTGAAGCCGAAATCGGAGAACTGATCGCCAAGGCGGTGGAAGGCGGCACGCTGCGAGCGACCGGCCAGGCCGCTGAAGCCATCGAGAATTCAGAATTGTCATTCGTTTGCGTCGGTACGCCGAGCCAGATCAACGGCAATCTGGATCTGACGCATGTTCGACACGTATGCGAGCAGATCGGACGAGCGCTGAAAGACAAGCGGCAGTGGCACACGGTGGTGATCCGCAGCACGATCCTGCCCGGCAGCATGCGGAAGATCATTATTCCTGTGTTGGAAGAGAACTCAGGCAAGAAGGCTGGAACCGATTTTGGAGTTTGCAACAATCCCGAATTCCTACGCGAGGGCTCG
>JASHRI010000438.1 GCA_030037435.1 Candidatus Acidiferrales bacterium
GAGCGGCACAGCCGGCGATTGTGAAGGATGTTCGGCACCCGCGTGTCGTACCGGATTGGCCTCCGCCGACTGCGCGTTCCGGACATTTCCCCCGCTAGCACTCCCCACTTGTCCGGTCAACCAATTAACCGCCAATTGGCGTGAGGACGGGTAGCGCCCGCTGCTACACTAGGCGCGTCCATGACATGCCGTTATTCCGAGGTCGCTCTGCCCGTCCCTCTGCGCTCGGTGTTTACCTATGGCCGGCTTCTTTGGATGGTCAACCGCTCATCGGCCGGCGCGTCATAGTTCTTTTCGGCCGGCGCGTGATGCTCGCCCTCACTCAGGCAGCACGTGAAGAAAATACACGCCGTCGCGAAAACGAGGATCGTTATAAGGATCGTAGGGGCGCTTTTGTCGATAGACGTCAAACACTGAGTCGTATTCGGCTTTGTCGGTGACGAGAAACGCCTTGCCATCGAACACCTGATTGCCCAGCTTTAGTCGCACTCGCGGATCGCGACCCACGGCGGCCGTCCAGCTTTTGCCGCTCGGGAATGTCCCAGGGGCATACAGCGGCGGACCATAGTCCACATGCAGATAAAGCTTGCCTCGAACAGTCACAAAAGAAATGTTCACCGAGTGAGGAATCAGGTACCACGGGTGCGTCTCGATCATGATCGTTCGATACTTGTCTGCAAACGTCCAATCGGCGGGAAAGCTCTGCACGTCCCCCCTGAGCCAAAGCCCTGGCCTGCGCTGATGGGCATCGAGGCCGGTGATGCTGAGGACCACCAGCGCCAGCACCACGCACACCACGATTGCCCCCAGAACCTTCAGCAGAATTTTCACAGCGCACATAATGCTTGAAGGGCCGCCGCCTGGCAAGTGGCTCGGTCCGAGTGGACGATTCGTCGGCTGCTGCTACACTAGGCGCGTCCATGACATGCCGTTACTCTGAGGTCGCCCTACCCGTCCCCCTGCGCTCGGTGTTTACCTATGCCGTCCCGGCCTCATTCGATGGCCAACCGCTCGTCGGCCGGCGCGTCGTAGTTCCCTTCGGGCGGCGCGCGATGATCGGGGTCGCGCTTACCGAAAGCGATCACCTCCCAGAGTCCACGCGCATCCCCTTGCCGCTCAAAGAAATTGCGGAATTGATGGATCCGCTGCCGGCGCTTCCGCCGAAGCTCGTCGAATTAGGCCACTGGACCAGCCGTTACTATCTCGCGCCAGTCGGCGAGGCGTTTCGCGCCATGCTGCCGCCGGAAATCGACCTGCGCCGCGAGCGCCGTTATTCGCTCACCGAATCGGGCCGCGCCTATTTGCACGAACTGTCCAGCTCTGCCGAAATCACCGATGTGGAAGCCACTGAACTCACTCTACTGCGAAGTCTCGCGGGCGCCGATTCCTCCCTTCGGCCCAGTCGCATTCGGGGCAATTCAGCCGACGCTTCGGCCGGCGTGCTCGTTCGTCGCGGCTATCTCGCCGCGCGCGACGTGCTGTCACATCGCAAGACGCGCACGCAGAAAATCGTAGCCTGGAACGCAGCTTCCTCTGATCCGCCTGCGAATGTCACCGAAGAGAAAATCCGCGATGTACTCACGGCCACGCGTGGCCCGATTCCACTCCCATTGCTGGCAGAAAAAACCGGTGTCTCGCGCGCTGTGATCCTGCGACTGGAAAAGAAACGGCTGCTCACCATCTGGGAAGAGCCGCTCGCCATCGCCGAGGACGCGTGGGATACGGATTTCACTCCGCCTGCGAACGTCCTGAATGCCGAACAGAACGATGCGCTCTGTGAAATCTGGCGTTGGCTCCTCGCCGGCAAATTTACAGTGGGGCTACTGCACGGCGTCACTGGCAGCGGAAAGACTGAAGTCTATCTCGGCGCGATTCAAGCGGCGCTCTCGCGCGGAAAGACGGCCATCGTCCTCGTTCCTGAAATTGCGCTCACGCTTTGGATCGGCCGTCTCGTGCGCGCCCGTTTCGGCGAGCGGGTCGCGGTTCTCCACAGCGGATTGCCGGATGTCGAGCGCGCTCGTGAATGGTGGCGCGTTCGCCATGGCGAAGCGCGCGTTGTGGTCGGCACGCGATCCGCCGTATTTGCGCCGCTGGAAAATCTCGGTCTGATTATCGTCGACGAGGAACAGGAGTCGAGTTACAAGCAAGAGGAAACGCCGCGTTACAACGGCCGCGACACCGCCGTCTACCGCGCGCGGCTCGAAGGCGCTGTCGCGCTGCTCGGCTCGGCCACCCCTTCGCTCGAGACGTATCACAATGCGCGCGCCGGCAAATACCAACTGCTGAAACTCACTTCACGGGTCGAGAATCGTCCGCTCGCCGAAGTGCGCGTCGTGGACCTGCGCGAGGATTTTCGGCGCCAGCATCGCGTCGCTCCCATTTCGCAGGCGCTGCGCTCGGCCATCGCTTTGCGCCTCGAGGAACGCACACAGGTGATGGTGCTGATCAACCGCCGCGGCTACTCGTGGTCGCTCCTATGCCGCGGGTGCGGAGCGTTCGTCCAATGCCGAAACTGCAGCATTGCGCTCACCTACCACAAAGGCCGCCAGCGCCTCGAATGCCACTACTGCGGCTACCAGATGCGTCCCCCGAAGCTGTGCCCGAAATGCCGCGGTGAATATATGTATTTCGTCGGTGACGGCGCCGAGCGCGTCGAGGAATATCTGCGCGAGACGTTTCCTGCGGCACGCGTTGCTCGCCTCGATCGCGATACCGTTCGCACCAAGCGCGAGTATCAGCAGGTGCTAGGCGCATTTGCAAAAGGCGACATCGATGTTCTCGTCGGCACGCAAATGG
>JASHRI010000051.1 GCA_030037435.1 Candidatus Acidiferrales bacterium
TCGCTTGCAGGCGACGCTTCGCCCGGCGGCTGCGGCCCCAACGCTCCGAAAGGCGCCGAATGCCCCGTGAATGTCGGCCCCGACTGGGATTTCGGCGACTCGCCGATCCTGCGCGATCTGCCGGACGGCAGGCGCATTCTTGTCGACGCGACGAAAGGCGGCAAAATCGTCGCGCTCGATCCCGACCATCACGGCGCACTGCTTTGGACCGCCGATTTTCCGCCCGTCGCCGACCCTCGTTCCCCGGTTCAGGTACAAATCATGTGGGGCGGCGCGGCCGACAACGAAAACGTCTACTATTCGCTGCAATCCGGCTCCGTCATCGCCGTTCGCCTCTCGGACGGCGAAACGGTATGGCAGCACTCGGTCGATCCTTCTCCCGCGCACCTCGGTCCCGGTGGGCGTCCTCGTCGCGGCCTCGAAGCCGCCGTCTCCGTAATTCCCGGCGTTGTCTTTGCCGGCGGATGGGATGGCATCTTGCACGCGCTCTCCACTGCCGACGGCCACGAACTTTGGAGCGTCGATACTGCTCGCGACTTCACCACCGTAAATGGCGTCGCCGCAAAGGGCGGATCGCTCGCCGCGCCCGGCTCCGTGATCGCCAATGGTATGCTCTTTGTCGGCTCCGGCTACGTCGGCACGGGCAACGGCATGCCCGGCAACGTCATCCTGGCCTTCTCTCCCGAATAGTTTTTCCGCGCGTCGGCGAGTGTGCAATTGCCATTCGATTTGAATTGGCGCAACTCTTTGTTGGAGCTACCCTCTCATTTCCGCCTTTCGAGGTCGCATACGCATGAGCTTGGACCGCGCTGACCGCGCCACCGAAATCGAGGCGAAACTCTGCGAGCATCCCGGCGTCCGCAAAGCCGCGATTTTCACGTGGAGGCCAGCCTACGCCGCCCACCATCAGCTCGTCGCATACGTCGTCCCGAACAACGATTACCTCGACCAAACTCTATCCGCCGCCGATGACGAAACCCGCCGCATCCAGAAATGGAAAAAGACCTACGATCTGACGCAACTGGGCCAGCAGTCCAGCGTTTCGCAGCCCGATTTCAATATCCTCGGCTGGAACAGCACCTACACGCGCCAGCCGATTGCCGAAGCCGAAATGCGCGAGTGGGTCGACCTCACGGTCCAGGAAATCTTGAAATGCGAGCCTTCGGAAGTTCTCGAAATCGGCTGCGGCACGGGCCTGCCGCTGCTTCGCATCGCTGGTCGTTGCAAACGCTACGTCGGCGTCGACAACGCGCACGCTGTCCTCGAAACGCTTAAGCGGCAAATGCTCCAGCTAGGCGGCGACTGGACGCAGGTCGAGCTTCTCGAACGTTCCGCCGATCGTTTCGATGGTTTCCGCGCGAACTCATTTGACACAATCATTTCAAATTCCGCGATCCAATATTTTCCGAGTCTCAATTATTTGCTGAAGGTTCTCGAACAAGCGGTCGAGGTCGTAAAGCCCGGCGGCACAATTTTTCTCGGCGATCTGCGCAGCCTGCCGCTGCAAGGCCTCTTTGCTGCTTCCGTCGAGTTATTTCAAGTTCCGCCGGAAATGACCATCGCCGATCTGCGCGACCGCATCCGAAAGCGGATCCGCCTCGACGAACAATTGGTCCTCTCACCCGCGCTTTTTCTGGCGCTCCAGCAACGCTGGCCGAAGATCGCCAGTGTCGAAATCGAGCCGCGCCGCGGACAATTCGACAACGAAATGAATCGCTACCGCTTCAACGCTCGCCTTCGTATCGGCGCTGCGCCCGCCGAAATCGTCGAGCCTACATGGATCTCGTGCCAAGACGAAAACCTCACCTTGGAGTCCATCGCGAAGATTTTGAAAAAGCAAAATCCCGATCTGCTCGCAATCGCACACGTCCCAAACCGTAGAATCGAAAAAGACCTTCTTGCGTTCTCGAAACTGCAAACCCAAGGCGGCCCTGATACAGTCGCCTCCTTCCAGCAGGAAATTCAGGAGCCCTCGAATCGCAGCATTGATCCGCAGGATCTTTGGTCGCTCGGCGAGCAATTGGGCTACGACGTTCGCATCAGTTGGGTCGCCGCGCGGCCAGATGGCACTTACGACGTCGCCTTTTGCCGCCCCAGCCCGCTTCACGCCTCCGCCACCATCGCCATCCGTTGGCCGCAGCCCGCCTCGCTGCCAGACGATCTCGCCCTCTATGCAAACGCGCCCACGAAAGCCGTCCCTCGCGAAAAGCTTCTCCAACAATTGCGTGAATATTGCAGGCAAAATCTGCCGGAAGCCCTCCAGCTCTCCGAATTCATCCTGTTGCACTCACTGCCGCTCGCCCCGGACGGCACTGTGGATCATCAGTCCCTTCCCTCGCCCGACGGGCTGTACGCCTAGCATCAATTCTGTTGCCGCTTGAAACACCGCCTCGCCCTGGGTTTGTCCTGCCCGCGCCGCGAACTGCTACGATTTTATCGTTCCCTGGAAATGGACAAATGAACTACAACCTCGCCCTGCCGTTTCACGAAAACTCGAAGAAATACCCCGAAAATTTCGCTCTTTCGGTCGCCGGGCGCATGCTCACCTATTCTGATCTCGCGAAGTTGGTCCAATCTATGGCTGCCTGGCTCCAGCAAAGATCGGCCGGCAACGTCGGCCGAGTCGGCATTCTCGCGTCTCGAAGCGTCGAGACATTCGCCGGTATTCTTGCCACTTGCTGGGCGGGCGGTACCTACGTTCCGCTAAGCCCAAAACTGCCCGAAGATCGGCTCGTGCAGCTTCTTGAGCGCATCGACCTTCACTCCCTGATCGTCGACCGCGACTCTCT
>JASHRI010000439.1 GCA_030037435.1 Candidatus Acidiferrales bacterium
ACGGTGCTGGGCATCGTCATCGGCGTGACCACGATCATCACCATTGGCGCAGTGATCAACGGATTGAACTCCAATGTGCTCGGTCAAATTCAACAGCTTGGATCCAGCACTATTTTTGTGTCGCGCCTCTCCTGGTTTACAAACGGCCGCTTGTCAGCGAAGGTGCTTCAACGTAAATACCTCGAGCCGGAGTGGGCCGAGGGCATGGCGCAATTGCCTCATGTGGTGGCTGCGGCGCCGGTGGAGCAGATTGCGAATTACGAAGTCGGCGGCGGATCGAGCGAGGTCCGGCGCGGCAATCTCCGCGCGAAGAATGTGATTCTCGAAGGGGATACGCCAGTCGTCGCGGACATCAGCAACCTTGATATGGCGAGCGGACGATTTTTCAACCAGACGGACGAAGATCATCGCTCTTCGGTCGCCGTCCTCGGCCATTTGACCGTCAAATCGCTTTTCCCGAACGGCGAAGATCCCCTCGGGCAAGAGGTGCTACTCGAAGGCAAAGTCTTCAACGTCATCGGTACTCTTAAAGAGCAAAAGCAGGCGCTGGGAACCGGCGAGAATCAACAGGACAACATCGCCTTGGTTCCGTTCTCAACCATGCAAAAGCTGCACCCTGAATTCAAAGATGTGATCTTCATCGCCAAGGCAGACAACACCGAAGATCTTCCCCTGGCGGTCGATCAAATTCGCGGATATCTGCGGCGAATGCGCAAGTTGACTCCCGATAAAGACGACGACTTCGCGATCATGACCACCGACACGTTTGTGCAAACGTGGAAGCAGATATCGAACGGAATCTTCATCGTGATGTTCGCGGTCGGCTCGGTGGCTCTGCTCGTGGGCGGCATCGGCGTGATGAACATCATGCTCGTCAGCGTGACGGAACGAACGCGTGAAATCGGAGTGCGCAAAGCCATTGGCGCGCGCCGCATCAATATTCTGACGCAGTTTTTGCTGGAGGCTTTGACTCTGGCCTCCGTCGGAGGTGCTACGGGAGTCCTGCTCGGCTCGGGACTTGTCTTAGCGGTCCGGTTGGCGTTCCCTTCGTTTCCTGCTTCGGTTACCGCAACGCTGGTGATTCTGGGCGTGTCAGTTGCCGGGATGATCGGAATTTTCTTCGGTGTGTATCCTGCCTGGAAGGCCTCAAAGCTGAATCCCGTGGAAGCTCTCCGCTACGAGTAGCTCAGCGCTGTTCTGCGAGGTTTCGTAGCGAAACATCGAACGGCGGGCGAGCCACGCCGCGCTCGGTGATGATTGCCGCGATGAGCCGCGCGGGAGTTACGTCGAATGCCGGATGCGCTGCTCGGACCTGCGGCGCGATTCGCACGCCGCCCAGGTGCGTCACTTCTTCTTCCGAGCGCTCCTCGATCGGAATCTGCTCGCCTGAAGCGAGGGAGAGGTCGAGCGTAGAGATCGGCGCAGCCACATAAAACGGGACGTGATTCTCGCCGGCCAGCACTGCGATCCCGTACGTGCCGATTTTGTTGGCTGTGTCGCCATTATGGGCGATGCGGTCGGCACCGACTACGACGGCTCCCACCCCTGCGGTCTTGAGAAAGTGCCCGACCATATTGTCGGTAATCAGCGTTAGCGGAATGCCGTCCTGATGCAGTTCCCAGGCAGTTAGCCGGGCACCCTGCAGATAGGGGCGCGTCTCAGGAACGAGCACGTCGATCCTATGACCGTTTTCGGCTGCCACGCGGATCACGCCGAGAGCCGTGCCAATGCCGCCCGTGGCCAGCGCGCCCGCGTTGCACTGCGTCATCACACGACCGTTTCTTGGAAGCAGATCGGCGCCGAGGCGCCCGATGCGCTCGTCGGCTTCGCGGCGCTCCTCATGCACTTTTTTCGCCTCGGCCACAAGGGCTTCGCGAACCCGCGCGAGCCCCGCCGGACCAGGGGAATCCAGGGCGCTCGTTAGTTCCGCGAAGCGACGGTGGAAGCGTTCGATAGCCCAAAAGAGATCGACGGCGGTGGGTCGCGTTCGCGCGAACGTCTCGCAAATCGTGGCAAACTCGGTGCGCAGTTCGTCGAGGGTTTTAGCCTTTGAACGCTCCACGCCCAGCGCGATGCCCATCGCGGCCGCGACACCAATCGCCGGCGCTCCACGAATCACCATGTCCTTAATAGCCTGTGCGAGTTCGCGGTAATCGGTGTAGGTGTGATGGACGACGTCGTGCGGCAGGCGGCGCTGGTCGAGCAGCACCACGCCTTCGGTGGTCCATCGGATCGGTTCAACGGTTCGCAATGACTCGGTCTCCGGCTCGAACTCCAATTGACGATCGCTCGTTTTAAGTCCATCCGCTGCGCCGCCGGTGAAGCTGGGTCTATGGACCGCCCGGAAGATGGCGCAACCCGTGCGACGCAACCAGAAATACAATGCAGATCAGCGAATTGTAGCTCAAATGCAGCAGATAGCTGGCGACCACGGTGCGCGCGGCCGCGCGAGCCCACGTAAATACAATGCCTACAACTACCAACAGCCCGATCTGTCCCCACCCACCCCACAATTGCGGCGCGTGTAACAATCCAAACAGAACGCCAGTGGCAATCACGCCCGTCGCCACGCCGAAGCTGCGCGCGACCACTGGATAAATGTAGCCGCGAAAAATGGTTTCCTCGATCACCGGCGCTACCAACACTGCCATCACCATGAACAAGATCGCCGAGCGGCGATCCTGAAACATCGTCTCGATCGGTAATTTCGCCTTCGTGCCAATCACGCCGGAGAGAAATTCGATTGCCGCCGCAAAGGCGAATCCGAACACCAGAATGCCAACATAGCTCGCAGACCGCGGCGCACGTAGGCTCGAAAGACCTCGCCAGCCGATCGTTGGCCAAAATGGCGCGGCTGTTCGCAAGCGGATTTGGACGACCAGGTAGCCAAGCAGCACCGCGAACAAGACCACTTGCGCCACAAGAGCGAAGAAACTCTGTTCGCTACCGGGCTGTCTGAGGACGGATGTGCTGACGCCAAAAGCTGCGAATCCAATCATCAAGGCGACTGAAAAGAAGATCGTCGCGGCCACCACTACGACTCCAAAAATCAGCAGGTCGGCCCAATTCCAGGGAACTTGTAGATCTACCGCTACAACTGGGAGGGGTTCGGCGATTCCGCTTTGGACAGGCACGGATTCAAAGGGCATTGAACTTTCTGGCGGAAGTGGTGCGGGATCGTGCGGCACCGGCTCCGTTGGTTCCGGCGGCTCGGGAGGAAGCGGATGATCGTCTGCGAGTGACATGGGCTAATTCGTCGGTTTGCCGTTTCCGGCGGCCTTCGATCCGTTGAGAGCATGGGCAAGAATCTGGCCGGTATAGGATTTCTTGCTGCGCGCCACTTGCTCAGGCGAACCCTGCGCCACGATGCGTCCGCCTTCATCGCCGCCTTCCGGGCCGAGATCGATCACCCAGTCGGCCTGTTTGATCACGTCCAGATTGTGCTCGATGATCAGCACGGTGTTTCCGAGCGAAACCAAGCGATTCAGCACGTCGAGCAGTTTTTTCACATCATCGAAATGCAGGCCGGTGGTCGGCTCGTCGAGAATGTAGAGCGTGCGTCCGGTTTGCCGCCGCGAAAGTTCGCGCGCAAGCTTGGTGCGCTGAGCCTCGCCGCCTGATAGGGTGGTGGCTGATTGCCCGAGCTGCACATAGCCAAGCCCGACGTCCACCAGAGTTTGCAGTTTCTGCTGAATCGCCGGAATATTTTCGAGCACTTTCAGCGCCTCTTCAATCGGCAGGTCGAGCAGGTCGGAGATGGAGCAGCCCTGAAAGCGCACCGCCAGCGTTTCCGCGTTGTAACGTTTGCCGCGACACACTTCGCAGGTGACGTACACATCCGGCAGGAAATTCATTTCGATGCGCCGCTGTCCGTTGCCCTGGCAGGCTTCGCAGCGGCCGCCTTTCACGTTGAAGCTGAAGCGCCCCGGTTTGTATCCGCGCTCGCGCGATTCCGGAAGCATCGCAAAGAGTTCACGAATAGGCGCGAAGACGCCCGCATAGGTGGCTGGGTTCGAACGCGGCGTCCGGCCAATAGGGGCCTGATCAATCTGGATCACCTTCTCGATGTGCTCGATACCCGTCAACTCACGATGCGCGCCAGGCCTCTCCATAGAGCGATATAGCTTCGCCGCCAGCGCGCGATAGAGGATATCGTTTACGAGCGTGGATTTTCCCGAGCCAGATACGCCGGTCACCACCGTGAGTAAGCCTAGCGGAATTGCGACATCTATATTTTTTAGATTGTTGCCACTTGCGCCGACTACCGTCAGCGATTTTCCGTTGGGCGTGCGCCGTTCTGGCGGCACGGGAATTTTCATCTGCCCCGAGAGATATTGGCCGGTCAACGACGCAGAATTCGCGGCAATTTCTTCGGGCGTTCCGCAGGCCACCAGGCATCCGCCGGCTTTTCCCGCACCTGGGCCTAGATCGACCACATAGTTGGCTCGACGGATCGTCTCTTCATCGTGTTCCACCACCAGCACGGTATTTCCCAAATCGCGCAGCGTTTCGAGTGTCGAAAGCAATCGACCGTTGTCGCGCGCGTGCAGGCCGATCGACGGCTCGTCGAGTACGTAGAGCACCCCCCGCAGCCGCGAGCCGATCTGCGTCGCCAGCCGAATTCGCTGCGCCTCGCCGCCGGAAAGAGTGGCCGCCGAGCGGTCGAGCGACAAATATCCCAATCCCACTGCCAGCAGAAACTCCAGCCGCTCCGCAATTTCACCGAGCGGCCGCCCGGCGATTTTTCGCTGCCGCAGAGTGAGCTGGCCGCGAATTTTGTCCACGGTGGTGCGAGCTTCGGTGAGCGGCAGCGCCGTGAAATCCGCGATCGAAAGTCCGGCAATTTTCACGGCCAGGCTTTCCGGCCGTAGGCGCCGCTCGCGGCAAGCGGTGCAGGGAGCCGGCGACATGTACTGCGTAAGCCATTCGCGGTAGGTATCGGAGCCGGAATCCTCGAGATTTTTTTCTAAATGCCCGAACACGCCCTGAAAGTTCAACGTTTTGCCGTCGATTTTCGCTCCGCCTTCCGCGGGATTTCCGTGCAGGATCAGGTTTTGCACCTTGCGCGGAAACTGTTCGAACGGCGTATCCAAATCAAAGCCATAAGCTGCGGCGGCGATTTGCAGCGTGCGCTGCAACGATGGAGAGCCCGAACCCGGCCCGAGACCGCCTTCGAAAAGGGGCTTCGTCCAGTCGGCGATCACTTTCGCCGGGTCGAATTCGTACTTCGACCCGAGCCCGTGGCATTCGGGGCAAGCCCCATAGGGAGAATTGAAGCTGAACGAACGCGGCTCGAGTAGCGGCACGGACACGCCGCAATCCGGGCACGCGAGCTTTTCGGAATATACGTGCTCCTCGCCGCCGACCACGGCGATGGTCACCAGCCCGCCGGTGAGTTTCAGCGCGGTTTCGATGGATAGTTCCAGGCGCTGCGCGATTCCGCTCTTCAGCAGCAGCCGGTCGACCACGATTTCGATGGTGTGATTCTTTCGGCGGTCGAGCGACGGCGGCTCGTCGAGATTGATCAGCTCGCCATCCACGCGCGCACGCACGTAACCGGACTTCGCGTATTTTTCCAGATCCTTTTTGTACTCACCCTTGCGCCCGCGTACCACCGGAGCGAGAACCATGATGCGATCATCCGGCTTGAGAGCGAGCACCGACTGCACGATCTGCTCGGTGGATTGCCGCGCGATGGGTTTGCCGCAATTGGGACAGTGCGGCGTGCCGATTGCGCTGTAGACAACGCGGAGGTAATCGTAAATCTCGGTGATCGTGCCGACGGTGGATCGCGGCGAGCGCGTGGTGGTTTTCTGCTCGATGGCGATGGAAGGCGACAGTCCCTCGACCGAATCCACCTCGGGACGTTCCATTTGGTCGAGAAATTGCCGCGCGTAGGCGGAGAGCGATTCTACGTAGCGGCGCTGGCCCTCGGCGTAAAGCGTGTCGAATGCGAGCGAGGACTTGCCGGAACCCGAGAGTCCCGTAATCACCGTCAGCGTGTTGCGCGGAATTTCCAGACTGATGTTTTTGAGGTTGTGCTGCCGCGCGCCCCGGATGATGATTTTCTTTAGCCCCATTGTTTCAGCGCCCTGCACAGATGGGCGCCCGGCACATGGGAAAGAATCGTCCCAGTGTAATTTCCCAACATAGCAAGTGCGGCTCTGTTGGGTCAAGCACCTCGATATGGGCTTATTTTTCAGTTAAGTGCGG
>JASHRI010000440.1 GCA_030037435.1 Candidatus Acidiferrales bacterium
GTCATCCACCAGGAAAAGCGCTGCACCTTCCACACGCGACGCAGGCAAGTGGCGGAGTATTTCGCGAGCAAATCGCGCTGGCCGGACTTGTAAAATTGCGCGAGCGCCTCGGCCAGCACCTGCACGTCTGAAATCGCCAGATTCAATCCCTTCGCACCTGTCGGCGGGACGATATGGGCGGCGTCGCCCGCGAGGAAAAGCCTGCCGTATTGCATCGGCTCGACCACAAAGCTGCGCATCCCCGTGACGCCCTTTTGCAGCACGGGACCTTCGGTAAGCTTCCAATTCGGGTCCGATGAGGCTAGGCGCATCTGGAGTTCGCGCCAGATGCGCTCGTCCGGCCACTGGTTGATGTCTTCATCGGGCGCGCATTGGACGTAGAGGCGGCCGACGGTGGGCGAGCGCATGCTGAGAAGGGCGAAGCCACGCCCGTGGTAGGCGTAGATGAGCTCGTCGTTGGACGGCGGAGCATCGGCCAGAATGCCGAGCCAGCCGAAGGGGTAGACTCGGTCGTAGACGGTGAGCGCGCCGTCGGGAATCGATGGACGGGAGATGCCGTGGAAGCCGTCGCAGCCGGCGAGGGAATCGCAGACCAATTCTTCCGGCGCGCCGGCGGCAGTGCGAAATCGAATTTTCGGCTGCGGAGCGGACGAGGAATGCGAAGCTGAAATCGCGCCCTCGAAATCGTGAATGCTTACATCGGAGGCTTCGTAGATGACGCAGCCGCCGGCGGCGAGGCGCGCATCGACGATGTCGCTGACGACTTTGTGCTGCGGATAGATGGTGACCGTGCGGCCATGGGCGAGTTCGTTGAAGTCGATGCGATGGCCGCGGCCGCCGAAACGAAGCTGGATGCCGTGGTGAGTGAGGCCCTCGCGCTTCAGGCGTTCGCCCACGCCGGTTTCGATCATCAGATCGACGGTGCCCTGCTCGAGGAGGCCGGCTCGGACGCGCTCCTCAACATATTGGCGGCTGCGATTTTCGACGACGACGGACTCAACGCCTCGCAAATGGAGAAGATGCGAGAGCATCAGGCCAGCGGGTCCGGCGCCGACGATTCCGACTTGTGTGCGCATGGTCGTTTCGCGATTTTTGGGCGCTCGCCGCGCGCGGAGCCCGTCCACGAGGATCAAACCCAGCCATTCTACATTCAACTTGCAAAGCCACCAGATCAAACTAGAATGCTGGCACGTCCGCCATCCGGCGCCTGCCGATTCGGCCGGCGGGGCCAAGGAATGCGAAGAGCACCGCTGATTCTCTTGTTGTGCCGCCTGGGTAGAGAGTTTGCGGGGGAGGCTCCGAGTGCCAACTGAACGAAAGTTCTACGGCTGGAGACTGGTCGGCGCGCTTTCCGCGATGGATTTCCTCAACCTGGGATTTCCCGCCTACATCGGCGCGGTGATCAATAGTTATATGCTGCAGGCAATTCCCATGAGCCGCAGCACGCTGGGCCTGGGATTCACGCTGATGAATCTGTTCGTCGGGTTGCCATCGACAGTGGTGGCGATTTCGATTGTGAAGCGCGGCATTCGCTCGACGTACCTGATCGGCTCGGCGATGGTAGTGATCGGGTCGCTGTTTCTGGCGCTGGTGGCCTCGAAGCCATGGCATTACCTGCTGGGCTTCGGCATCATCAACGGCATCGGCATTTGTTTCGGGGACATCATTCCGGGCAGCACGGCGGCGGCTCGATGGTTTGAACGCTATCGCGGGCGCGCGGTGGGGCTGGTGCTGAGCGGGTCGGGGATTTCCGGTTTCGTGATGGCACCGCTGATCGATAAGGTGTTGCGAGCGAACGGCGGTAACTGGCGGCTGGGGTGGTACATCGTGGCGGCCGCTGGCGTGCTGGCGGGAATCGTCGCACTGCTATTTGTGAAAGAGCGCCCGGAAGACTTGGGGCAATTGCCGGATGGCGGTCCGAAGCCGGAGAAAGCGGATCAGCCGAAGCGCGAAGCGACCGCGCTGGTGACGAAGCACGAATGGACGCCGGGAGAAGCGTACCGGACCAAGGCGTACTGGTTGATCGTCATCGGCGGGCTGGCCGCGCAGTTTCCATTCTTCTTTTTCACAGCCCACTGGATTCTGCATTTGCAGGGCGCGGGAATTTCGTCGGCGGACGCCGCGTTTGCAATGGGGCTGTTCACCGTTTCGTGCATTTTTGGGCGATTGATCGGCGGGTGGTTGATGGACACGATGACCGCCCGCTACGCGTTCATGATCGGACTTTGCTGCTACCTGATCGGTTCGGTGGCAGCGCTGCACGTTGGGCCGAATTCGCTTTTGATCGCAAATGCAGGCGCGGTCCTATATGGCTTGGGAATCGGCTGGACGTTCACTTGCATGACCACGTGCGTGGCCCACTTCTACGGGCCGAGCGCTTTCCCCAAGCTGGCAGGTACGCTGATGCTGCTCACGTCGGGAGGCGCATCGCCGGCGGGATGGATTGGCGGCAGAATTTTCGACGTGTACGGCAGCTATACGCGGGCATTTGAGCTAAACATCCTGATTGCGTTGATCGGCATCGTCGCGATGGCTTTTGCCGTGATGCCGCGGCCGCGTCAACGAGACTCGCGTGTAGCAATGGCGGAGCAGCAAACGGCGTAGGCAGCGCCAAGATTTGATAAGAAGGAGACCTCGATTGGCCGAAAAACTGAAATTTTATGGCTGGGGATTGCTGGCCGTCCTGTTTGCGCTCGATTTCATCAACATGGGATTTCCGTATTACGGCGCCACCGTGATCAACGGCTACATGATCCGCCAGATTCCGATGACCCGAAGCACGTTGGGGCTCGGATTCACGTTTATCAACCTGGCGGTGGGATTCGCTGCGGTACTGGTGGCGATCACGCTTTTGAAGATCGGGCTACGGCTAACGTTCGTTCTGGGATCGGCGATTATCTGCGCGGGCGCGCTTTTCATGGGACTGTACGCATACAAACCGTGGCACTACCTGGTTGCATTCGGAATCGTGATCGGCGTCGGCATCAGCTTCGCCACTCTGGTGCCGGCGACGACGGCGGTGACTCGATGGTTCCGGCGGTGGCGCGGACGCGCGATGGGCGTCGCCGTTTCCGCGTCGGGATTCGCCGGGCTGCTGGTTTCACCATTCCTCGACAAAATGCTGCGAACCGCCGGCGGGAACTGGCGCGCGGGCTGGGAGATCGTGGCGGGCGCCGCAGTGGTCGCAGGAATTTTGGCAGCGATTTTCGTCAGAGAGAGCCCGGAGTCGATGGGGCAACTGCCGGATGGGCTGCCGGCGGAAGAGCAGAAACGGCCGTCGCGCACGGATAAGCTGGCGACGAAACACGCGTGGACTGCCGGGCAAGCGTACGGAACGATCGCCTACTGGCTGATCGCGGTTGCCGGGATCACGGCCACGTATCCGTTCTTTTTCCTCGTAGCGCACTGGATTTTGCGGCTGCGCGGCGCGGGCATTAGTTCGGCAAATGCAGCGTGGGCGATGGGCGTGTTCACGTTCGGGACGCTCGTGGGGCGATGGCTGGGCGGAATCGTGATGGACTTCATGAATTCGCGGCTGGCCTACGTGTTGGGCATGTGCGTGTACTTCGTGGCGTCGTACCTGGCGGTGATTGTGACTGGCGACGCGCTGATGGTGGCGTATGTGGCGGCACTGCTATTCGGCGGGGCGTATGGTTGGACGTTCACCTGTACGAGCACGATCACAGCGCATTACTTCGGACCGAAAGCGTTCCCGAAACTGTACGGCACGATGACGCTGCTAGTTTCAGTGATTGCGTCGCCTGCTGGCTACGTGGGTGGAAGGATTTTCGACACGTACCACAGCTACACGCGGGCCTTCGAATTGAATTGCGTGCTGGTCGCGGTGGGAATTATCGCGATCATTTTTGCGGCGATGCCGACGCCGCGAAGTGCGGTGGCTTCGACGGCCGCGGTACAGCAGGTGGCCTCATGATCTCAGCGCACCTCCAGTAACCGGACCCAGACATCCCATCCAAACGGCGGTAGAAAATACTCGCAAATTGAATGGGTTTTTCTGCGCGTCGCGTGAGGCGTGCGCGAAGCAGTAACCGCAGACCACCTACATTGTCTTACCATGAGCATTGATATATCATTTGGTTACTGAAATGAGCGGGAACACCATGAAGGTATGGCTTGGCTGGAAAATCGGCGCAACCGCCGGATTGGTGTGCTCGCTGTCGGCCCTATTTTGGTTGGTCTCATGGACCGCGCGGCCTACCGACTTCCTCTCCCGCCTAGGTTGGGTCTCAGCGGGGCTTTGCGCTGAGGGGGCGTTTGTCTTCCTTAGCGCGGCTTGTTTCGCACACGTGGCACGCCAACGGAACTGGTCCGCGAAACGTTGCCATCTTTCAGGATTCTTGATTGTAGTGCCCGGAACGCTCTTTTTGGCTGGTCCCCACGCCAATTTTTACCTGTGGTGGAGCTTCGTGTGCGGCTTACCGCCGATTACGGGCTACATTTGCCGAAAGCTCGCATACCCAGAAATGACGGATGAAGAGGCCTTCGCGCCCGAGGCTCCGCTGAGCCTCTTTCCAAAATAGCAGCCGCAGCGACCCGTAGGAAACTAGCCGTTGCGCAGGGCGCGCTTCACTTACAACTGAATCTTCGAGAAGAGATAGCTGCCGATGCCCAGCAGGATCGCCGAGAGGATGATCAGCACGGCCAAATCCGTGACGATGCTGAAGGCAAAGACGTGGCCCAGCGCTCCCCGCAGCCCATCGACACCGTAGGTGACCGGATTGATTCGCAGAGCCGCTTCGAGAAGCTTGGGCACACCGTTCATCGGATAGAGCGCGTCAGAGAAGAAAAAGAGCGGCATGACCAGAAAGTTCATCACCAACGGGAAGCCCTGCATGTCTTTCAAGACGGACCCGATCGCCGTGCCGATCGAGGTGAAGAGCAGCGAAATCAAAAACATGAAGATCACCGCGACGGGCAGCAGCAGCCAGTTCCCAATGCGATATCCGATGATCAGGCAAAGTATGAAGACGGCGACGCCCTGCAAAAACGCGACGATAGCTCCTCCCAGGACGCGGCCCAGCACGATCTGCAGCCGCGAAACAGGCGCGATCAGCGTTTCCTTCAAGAATCCGAACTGCCGGTCCCAGATAATTTCGATGCCCGAAAAAACCGCCGTAAACATGATTCCCATGGCGACGATTCCGGGCGTCACGAAGTTGAAATAATTTCCACCGCCGGCCTTGGCGAAAATCGGACCGAGTCCAAACCCCAGCGCCAGAAGGAATACGAGCGGCTGCCCCAGCGAACCGACGATGCGAGAAGGCGAGCGGACGTAGCGCTTCAGCTGCCGCGCACACAAGATGTAGACAGCTCTCATCGTCGTCCTCCCCCTCGCCACGCGCGGCCCATCATGCGCATGCGATCGGTTGCATTTGCTTCCTCATCGCGGATGGCGTGACCCGTGAGCGCGATGAAGGCATCTTCGAGCGTTGGGCTCTGCGTCTTGGCTTTCAATTCCGAAGGCGATCCCTGCGCCACGATTTTTCCCTGGTCGATCACGGAGACTTCGGCAGCCACGCGGTCGGCCTCTTCCAT
>JASHRI010000441.1 GCA_030037435.1 Candidatus Acidiferrales bacterium
TTCGCATGAATTAAATCCTCCCTGTGCCGCTGTCGCCTGCGACCTTGCAATCGCACGCGGCAAGACGGTCAGCCACTTTTCAGAATTGAATGGCCAAGCCAGGGCTGGGAGTCAATCGGCTTCGGCGCGCCAAACCGGCGAACTGCGGGTTGTTGCGAGGGTCGGCTTTGCAGGGCAGGGTATACAAGGTCGAAACCAGCGGGGCAGCCGGATGCCCCCTAACAAGCGTAACGCAGGCCGCTGCGAATTACAACTGACAGGAAATGAGCATAGCGACGTCCTTCGTCCTGCTCTCCCTAGACCATAAGTTCGCTTTAAGCGGACTAAGTACAGGTCCCCTCCACCTGTACCTTAACTGCGCCGACGTTCAGTTGAAACCACTTCTATACAGGCTGCATACTCCATGCCAAATGCACGCCAACCAAGTATTTGACACGTGCGAAACTTATGTATACGATGCCGGCACCTTACCGCTTGTTACTACTGTGCCTACACACGCGATGGAAGACGAACGGTTAAAAGGCCTGTGGGGATGGGCCGCTAGACGCCTAGGAATACCGGGTTGGGGTCAGTTACTTATACTTGCCCTAGTGGGTGCGGGCCTCCTCTTATGGAATTGGCATTCCGACACAATGAACCGTCTGGACAAGCTTGAGGCGTCTGTTTCTAGCATGCCTACAGAGCTAAGTCGCGATCTTCTTGCGCAGGCAAACACAGATGTGACCATCGGAAATTCTGCCAGGGCGGTCTCAGCGACCGAGGCTGCCACTGCGCTCATTGCTCGCGCGACTGTTAGGCGTCTTACAGCTAGCCCTGATTATTTTGCCGGCACCGCCGCAGAATTGGGCCTCCTGACGGATCGCGTTCACGATCCGACTTTCTCGGCAAAGGTCAATTCGGCCAGGTTAGCGCTCGCCGAATACAGATCAGCGCTTCAGGTCGTCCCCACCCTCCCAAAAGCGCAATCGTCCGAAGACAAGAGTTACAGTGTTGCCCGCGACAGTACTATCGACCCATCAGTTTTTGGTAACGCCACGGTGATCAACCTCGCTCCGGGAGTCGAGGCATTCGGCACGCCATTTGTCCGGCGCTTGTCGGACAAGGTGTACATAAAGGATCTGACGTTCGTCGGCGGCGAACAAACAATTGACGGATTCCATTGGATCCATGTTGTGTTTATAAATACGCTCATCAAATATGACGGTGACGAAGTAGAATTGCAGAACGTTCGTTTCGTAAATTGCGCCTTCGACATCTCCGACAATCTCAACGCCGCGCGGATCGCGAATTACGTCGCCGAATCCCTTCCTGAAATAACGGTCAGGTCAGGCACTTAACAGTCGCGAACCACCTCAGGACTTCCTAGTGAGGCACTGCAAAGCGGTGCAGTTTAAACCCTGCGACTGCCGGCGCCCCGCTACAGGCGCGCGGAAACCTGCCTCGATGAAAGCCATGCGGCCGAAATCAAACAGATTGTAATCACGAGTGAGAGAACGATCGGCAAGACGAACAGGTATCTCCAGCTCACAACTGTGATCGCGGCAAAGCAAAGTGCGAACGCCCACGCAGTGCCGCGCATGCGCGCCAACGTCTCCGCCGGAAGGCCGCCCAGCTGCCAGGCAATTACCGCCGAGAATAGAAAAAACACGGTGACGCAGAGTCCAATCCCAACAAAGAAGTCCCAATACGTGCGGCTGAACCCCTGCGCGTCAAAGTGAATCGACCGCATGGAACGAAGAAGCGCATCAACGCCCCATTTGGGATCGGACTGGCGAAACCCAAGTGTGTGTCCCACGGCAAAGAGCAGCAGAAAGACAGCAGCGACCCGGTAAAAGATAGACGCTTTCATGTCTTGTCTCCAGGGATTGCGGCAGCGCTCACTGCCATGGCCGCCGCGCAGATGCAGACTGTAACACTACCCGGGCTGGGTAGCGGTTGGCGGCGCGCGCGGAATACCGTCTCGTCGCAGGTATTCCGCCGCCCGCGCTCAGCTGCCGCGCAGAGCAGTCATCAGCGCGGCGCCATCGGGAGTGCCGAGGCCGGTGCACGCGTCCCATCCAGGGCCCGCGGAATAGTCTCCATTGCTTCCCTTGGTGACGTCGTGAAACGTGGCTTCGGCTTTCGCCGCGTACAACAGCGGATTCACGTAGCCGACGTTGGTTCCTAGCGACTGATTGATCAGCGCCAGCAATCCTGCCCACAGCGGAGCGACGGCGCTCGTGCCGCCGATCACGGTTTGCCCGCCATCGACGACCACGTTGTAGCCGGTTTCGGGATCGGCATCGCCCGCGACGTCCGGCACGCCGCGGCCCACGAAACCATTCGGCGCCTTCGGCACCTTCGCGGTCTTCTGGTAGCTGGGCAGCGCGAAAACTTCGCTAACGCCGCCGCCCGTTGCGCCTTCATTCGCCGAAAGTTCGTTCCAAGCCTGTTCGCTGCCGATCGCCGCGCCGGAAAGCGTCAGTTTCGTGCCGCCGCAACCGACCACATAAGGACTCGCCGCGGGAAAATCGACGGTCGGAGTTCCGCCGGTGCTGCCGTCCGACGCGCCATCGTCGCCGGAAGCAGCGAGCACCGTGATGCCCATCGTCGCAGCATCCTGGCACGCGGAGTTCAGCGCGTTGCGCGCCTGTTCCGTCCACGAATCTTCCGGGCCGCCCCAACTGATCGAAATAATCGACGGCTTGCGCGTCGTATCGTGTACCGCTGTCGTGACCGCGTCGATGAATCCCTGATCGGTGTTGGGCGCGAAATAGGCCGCGATCTGCGCCCCGGGCGCGACGGCCCCGGCCACTTCGATATCCAGTTCCACCTCGCCGTCTGGTCCGCTGGCATCGCCGGTGGGTGAATTCGTTGCGCCGTCAACGGATACGGCCGTGACCTGCGGAGTCGAGACTCCGAGATTGCTGAAAAAAGAATCGAGGTCGGCGGTTTTGTAGCCGCCGCCCAGTTCAATCAGTCCGATGCATTGACCGGCGCCAGTTGCGCCGGAAGGGAACTCGTAAGCCTTCGCGACTTGAAGCGGCGAGTAGGAAACGGCCGCGGCCTGCGCGTGAACGCCAGGTTTTCGTTTTCGCAGTCGAAAATGCGCCTTGGCCTGTGGACGATTGTCGAGCCCGAAAACGCCTTCCACGACCGATTTCAGATTAGCGGGAAGCGTCAGCGTCCCAGTGCGGCATCGATAGCGGCCTGAACTGTGCTGGTAGTGGCGTAGCTCGGTGCCAAACGCGCGATTAAACGCTTGCACGGCGCCGCTCAGCTTCACCGTTCGCCGGGCGGGATCTTCGGTTTCTACTTTCAGGCCGTACTCGCTCGCAAAGGCGCGAATCTTTTCTAGGTCCGCTGTGGATGCACCGTGCAAGCGTGCAAACTCTTCGCGCGTCAGATACTTCCGGCGTTTTGGAATGCGAGCGCCCATCTTCGCCGCAGACGGAAATTCGCTGCGTTTTGAACCTCGGCGCAGGAACAGTGTCACTTCGATTTGTTGGTTGGGATCGGCGGGACCTACGTCTTGCCCGCCCGGCAAAGCCTTCCGCGCGCTGCCTTTCAATACCGCACGATTCTGTCGCTTAGCCATAAAGCGCCTCCGGGGAAATTGGGAAGAGCTGGGCGGGAGCCAAAGTATAGCTCGAAT
This sequence comes from Candidatus Acidiferrales bacterium, assembly GCA_030037435.1. Lineage (GTDB taxonomy): Bacteria > Acidobacteriota > Terriglobia > Acidiferrales > UBA7541 > Palsa-295. The sequence goes on from JASHRI010000441.1 coordinate 3,635, forward strand.
CTTCAGGCGTTCGCCCGCGAGGCGTGATCCGTACAAAATAAAAAGGGCGCCTGCCGCAGCAGACGCCCTCGGTACTCCGACAATCACCGGTTAGTGTTTGTCTGTTTTGTCGTTGTGCTTGTCTTGATAGATCTTCTTGCTGGCCTGATTCTGCTGATGATTCACCTGCTGGCGCTCCTGGCTGGTCAGCTTGCCGCCATTGGCCTGTCGGTCGTTTCTCACTTCCCGGTTGATGTTCGCTTCGCGATTTTCGACGTTCGCGGTTTCACGCGGCGTCATCTGTCCGGAACGAACGCCATTGGCGATGCGGTTCTGTTGGTTCATTTCCCGCTGGTTGACACGGTTCATCGCTGGATGGCTTGGCTGGCCGTGATTCTCCGAGGC
>JASHRI010000442.1 GCA_030037435.1 Candidatus Acidiferrales bacterium
CGGTACGTGGGGCAGTGATTCAGGCACAGCCCGCAGTGCACGCAGCGCGAATAGTCCGCGTATTCCGGCTTGTCCGCGCCGGAAAATCCGCTGCGGGTCGGCGAAGTCGATCCTGATTCGGAGGGCGCCGAAGCGTCTGCCAAAACGTCGCGCGCCGATGGCTGAGCGGACCGCATCGGTCAGATTCCTCCCGCAAACCGTCCCGGCGAGAGAGTGCCGGCTGGGTCAAACATCTTTTTCAATTTGCGCATCTGCTCGAAATCGCCGCGTTCCAGGCCCCACACGGGCAGCGTACTTTTCCATTCCACGGGACACCAGGGCACGCTCGCGTTCGCATCCATTGTGGCGCACGCAGCGACGATCTTGCTGACGGCCTCTGCCACCGCGCGGCGCGCGGCTTCGTCGCGTGTTTCGGGCAAGAGCGCTGCGTAAACGATGCCAAGCCCGCGAGCCATCGCAGCCCAACGCAACTCGGCCGCCTGCGCCGCCGCTGCCACTGCGGCGAGAAGATTTTCCATTCGAGTGGGCAGCACGCTCAGCTTCAGAATGGTCGCAGCGGGAGACGACTCGAGCGCAATCGCCGCGAATTCGCGCTGCCGGGGAAACGCGTCCGGAATTTTCACGTCGCCGTAAATCGCACAATTGGCAGCGCCGTTTCCCGTCGATTGCTCGGCCATTTGGGTCAAGTCGCGCTTGTAGCGATCGAGAACTTTTTCATTGCCCGCGAAGCTGGCGGTGAAAATCCATTGCCCCTTCGGAAAGCTGTCGGCCGGCGCGGGCCGCGCCTGGATGCGCGCGGCGATGTCGCTGGAAAGCATTTCCACGGCGCCGGGCGCGAGAATTTCGACCGTGAGCGGCCGCAGCGGGGATTGCGCCACGCGATGGCGCAAATCAATGGCCTGCGCGGCGCTCGGAAATGCGGCGGTGAACGCGAGCATCGCGGCGGGCAGCGGAAACGTGCGGAAATTGATCCGCGTGATTACGCCGAGCGTGCCCAGCGCGCCGATCATCAATTTGTGCAAGTCGTAGCCAGAAACATTTTTTACCACGCGCCCGCCGCTTTTTGCGGCGACTCCATCGCCGGTCACGAACTCCATTCCCAGGACGAAGTCGCGCGCCGTGCCGTAGTACTGCCGCAGCGGCGAATCGATACCAGCTGCGATCGTTCCACCAGCCGTGGCACGGCTTGCGAAAGGCACAGCCAGCGGCACGAATTGCCGGTGGCCGGCCAAGATGCCTGCGAGCCTCGCGAGCGGAATCCCCGGCTCGACGCTAAGCGTCAAATCGCCGGGATCGTAGGCGCTCATGCGATCGAGGCGAGTCATGTCGAGCGCCAAATCGAATCGTGCGGGCGGCAATCCCATGCTGAGTTTTGTTTTTGCGCCCAGGGGAACCACGGCGAGCTTTTCCGCGGCTGCAAAGCGCACGATTTCCGCGACCTCATCGGACGATCCCGGACGAACTGCGGCTGCCGGTATTTGCGCGCCTATGGCACAGGCGGCGAGCTGCACTGGGTCGGAGATCACATTCGCCGGTCCTGCGATTTCCGCAAGACGAGTGGATGTAGCGGCGCTCGCGATCGTCATGGGTGGATCACTTGCGCGCTCATGCCGGAACCGCGCCTGCCGAAGATTGCGGGCGGACGTAAATCTCGCCGCACCCCTTGGAATTCGGGAAAATTTTCCCGGGGTTGAGCAAGCCCGCAGGATTGAAGGCGCTGCGCACGCGCTGCATCAGCGCGAGATCATCTTCGCTGAAAAGGAGAGGCATCAGCCGGTCCTTTTCCATCCCCACGCCATGCTCGCCGGTGATCGAGCCACCGGATTGAATGCAGAACTCGATGATTTCGTCGGCGGCGCGCACTGTGTCGCGAAATTGCTGCTGGTTGCGCTCGTCGAAGAGAATGATCGGGTGCAGGTTCCCGTCGCCAGCGTGAAACACGTTGCCGATCTGAAGATTGTACTTGCGGCTGATTTCGCCGATTCGCCGCAACGTGGCGGGCAGTTTGGTGCGCGGAATCACGCCGTCTTGCGTGTAATAGCTGGACGCGAGACGGCCCGCCGCGCCGAAAGCATTCTTGCGGCCCTTCCACAGCAGGTCGCGCTCGTGTGCATCGCGGGCAACGCGCACATCGCGGGCGCGATGAACGCGGCACACGTCGGCTACCTCCTCGGCCTCGGCGTCCACCACTTCGCGCAGGCCGTCCACATCGATCAACAGAATAGCGGCGCAATCGAGCGGAAAACCGGCGTGGATGTAGTCTTCGACGGCGCGAATCGTCCAGCCGTCCATCATTTCGCACGCTGCGGGAGTGATTCCGCGGGCGGTGATTTCGGCGACGCTTTCCGTGGCGTCGTCGATGGAATTGAAGATTCCGAGCAGAGTTTTCACGGCTTCGGGAAGGCGTGTCAACTTGACGGTTATCTCGGTAACCAGGCCGAACGTTCCCTCCGAACCGACGAAAACGCCGGGCAAATCGTAGCCGACGGGATCGAGCGCGGACGAGCCGAGATGAAGCAGCTCACCCGTGGGCAGCACTACGTCGAGAGCAACCACGTGATTCGTCGTCACTCCATAAGCCAGAGTGTGCGGGCCGCCGGAATTTTCGGAGACGTTGCCGCCGATGGTGCACGCCTTTTGGCTGGACGGATCGGGAGCGAAATGCAGGCCGGTGTGCGCCACGGCTAAGCTGAGATCGGCGTTCACCACGCCGGGCTGAACCCGCGCGCGCTGATTTTCCGCGTCGATTTCGAGCACGCGATTCATGCGCGAAAATGAAACGATGATTCCGCCGTGCCGCGCAATCGCGCCGCCGGAAAGTCCGGTGCCTGCGCCGCGCCCGACGATCGGCGTCTGATGGCTGTTCGCGAGGCGCACGATACCCACGACGTCCGCCATGGAGCGTGGGAACACCACGCAATCTGGTCGCGCCGTTTCCACAGAGCCGTCGTATTCGTACAGAAGCAAATCCTCGGATTTGTGCAGGACGCCGCGGGGGCCGAGCAGTTTTTCGAGATCTTGGAGAAGTCGCCGATCCATCGCCTGGGCGCGAAGAGTTGGTTTTGTGTGCGCCTTCGGGCCACTATAGTCTGGGTGGGAACGGGCGTCAACGAGACGCGGACGCCAATGTGCAACGCTGCGTGTCCGCGTGGCGTAGTGTATTCTACGAAGCTGGCGCGGGTCTTTTTTTTCGTGAGGTGAGAGGTGAGCAATTCCAAGGCCCTGGCGACGCGTCCCCTGTTTCCCGAGGCGCGCGCGATTTTGGATGCGCATTTCGACACGGAGTACTGGATGCAGCCGGAGCGCATCCCGCGAGCGGAACTGCTGAGGCGCGTAGCGGACAAAGACGCGCTGGTTTGCTTGCTGACCGAAAAGGTAGACGAAGACCTGCTTGCGGCTGCGCCGAAATTGCGCGCAGTCGCGACTGTTTCTGTCGGTTACGACAATATCGACGTTGCTGCTTGCAGCCGGCACAACGTGGTGGCCACGAACACGCCGGGCGTGCTTGACGAAACGACCGCAGATCTGACGTGGGCGCTGATCATGGCTGTGGCTCGGCGCTTGATTGAGGGCGATTCGTGGATGCGCGCAGGAACCTGGCCGGGATGGGAGCTCGATCAGATGCTCGGCGGCGACGTGTGGGGAAAAACGCTTGGGATTATCGGATTTGGCCGGATTGGACGCCGCGTGGCGCGCCGGGCCTTGGGTTTTCAGATGCGAGTCCTCTATCACAGCAGCTCGCGTGCGCCGGTTGAAACCGAAAGGGAATTGAACGCGGAATTTGCCGCAATAGATCGCGTATTGCGCGAGTCGGATTTTGTGACGCTGCATGTGCCGTTGCGGCCGGGGACGCGCCATCTGATTTCTACCGCGGCGCTCGCGAAAATGAAGCCGACTGCGTACCTGATTAACACGACGCGCGGGCCGGTGGTCGACGAAGCGGCATTGGTGGAGGCACTCGATCGCAAGCAGATCGCGGGCGCTGCGCTGGACGTCTACGAAAACGAACCGAAGGTACATGCCGGCCTGATCGCCCGACGCGACGTGGTTCTCGCGCCGCACATTGGCAGCGCTACCATCGAAACGCGCACAAAAATGGCGGTGATGGCCGCGAACAATGTTGTCGCTGTGTTCGAAGGGCGATGTCCGCCGAATGCGCTGAACGCGGAGGCGCTCGTCCGCTAATTTCCGGAGGAAATCAAAATGGCATTGATCACGCGCAATCAGGCAAAACTCACACTCGAAGGCGCGCGCGCCGTGGTAGCCGCTGCGCAGCGGCGGGCGGAGGAAACTCGGGTGCCGATGAACATCGCGGTGGTGGACGATGGCGGCCACCTGCTGGCATTTGAACGGATGGATGGCGCCAAGCCTGCGTCCATTGCCATCTCGATCGTGAAAGCACAGGCTGCGGCAATGCGGCGCGCCCCTACCGGCCCGTCGATGAAAGGCGACCAGGTGAACCTGCCAGTGGCTCTCGGGTTGGCAGTTGCGAGCCCGCATCAGCAGACGCCGATTCGCGGGGGCGTGCCGCTGGTGACGAGCGGACAGGTGATTGGCGCGATCGGCGTGAGCGCCGGAACCGAAGACCAGGATTTGGACGTCGCTCAAGCCGGCGCGGCTGCAATCGAGAACGCTTGAAACAGACAGCGCAACGCGTGTTCCATGAAACACTCGCCAGTCTCGACATTCCGGCGAGCATGGAAAGGAAGCTTGCGCGAAACGGCAGCGCCATCCGCGCGCACCATCGCGAACTTGACCTGCGCAGCTTCCGCGAGATCGTGGCCATCGCGTTCGGCAAGGCATCATGGCCGATGGCGCAGGGCCTGATGCGCGTGCTCGATTCCGAATTTCGCGTCGACGGAATTCTGGTCGGCCCAGCTGCGCCGCCGAGCGAACTGGCAGGATGGAAATCTTTCGTTGGCGGTCATCCTGTGCCAAACGCCGGAAGTTTCAAGGCAGGCCGCGCGATTCTCGATCGCCTTGCGCGCTGCGACGAGAAATCTTTGGTGTTTTTTCTGCTTTCCGGTGGCGGATCTGCTCTGGTGGAGCAGCCGCTCGAGTCGGGAGTGAAGCTCAAGGATTTTCAGGCGCTCAATAAAGCGCTGGTGACCTGCGGCGCGCCGATCGAGCAAATGAACGCGGTTCGCAAACACGTGTCGGCGGTGAAGGGTGGACGCCTGGCCGCAGCGGCGGCGCGGTCGATGAAATTCACGCTGGCCGTAAGCGACGTTCCGCCCGGTGAGGAATCCGCGATTGCGTCCGGGCCCACGCTGCCCGATCCTTCGACGGTTGCGGATGCCGAGCGCGTGGTGAGCGAATACAGCCTCATAGCAAAGCTGCCGGGGGCGCTGCGAAGCGCGTTTGAAAACCGGACGCTCAGCGAAACTCCCAAGGAAGGAAACGCTGCGTTCGGGCGTTCTCATTTCGCGCTCCTGCTTGGCGAGCACGAATTGATGCACGCGGCCCACCACGCTTGCGAAGCGGAAGGGTACGTCTGTCTCTGCGACCATTCGACAGATGATTGGCCGCTCGAAAAGGCCGCCGACCATTTGCTCGGCCAGCTTGCCGCGCACAAGGCCGCTACTTTGGGGAAGCCGGCAGCGGTGCTCGCGAACGGCGAATTGAGCAGCCCGGTGACGGGAGACGGCGTCGGCGGGCGAAACGCGGCTTTCGTGCTCACGTGCGTGCCGAAAATCGCGGGCAAGGACATCACCGTTCTCAGCGCCGGCACGGACGGGATTGATGGCAATAGTCCGGCCGCTGGAGCGGTGGCGGACGGCGAGACGCTCGACCGCGCTCGCGCAGCGGGGCTCGATCCCGCCGATTTTTTGCGGCGATCGGACGCGTTCAATTTCTTTCGCCTCCTCGGCGACGCGATCATCACCGGACCCACCGGAAATAATCTGCGCGACCTGCGAATTTTTCTGACGAAGTAGCGACAGCAGAAGCACGGAATGCCGTGCCCGGTAAAGTCGTCGCTAGTTGGAACCCTGCCTGGATTTCAAAATCGAGAGCGCTGTGCGGATGTCGGGAGCCTCGCTGAGTTCGCTGCCGCCATTGTCGAGCAGTTCCTGCAGAGGGCCGATGGCTGCAGGATCGCCGCGCTCCGCGAGAGCGAACACTGTGGAGATCCTCACGTCGAGATACGGCTCGTGAAGGTAGGAAATGAGGGTTTTTGTGATGTCGCTGTTGCTTCGGTCGAATCTCGCGATGGCAGCAATAGCCGCGCTGCGAGTGCGAAATGGCTTTCCAGGCGAATACCAGTCGAGAAGGATCGGCGCAGCGCGATTGTCGCCAAGCGCGCCGAGGCCAGCGAGGGCGTTGCGGCGAAGAATGTCGTCGGGTGAATCGGATTTCACGGCGGAGGTGAGCACGTCGAATGCATTGGGAGATTTCGTCTCGCCGAGCGCGATGAGCGCGGCCCCGCGCACGCGATACGCGGAATCGTTTGCCGCGATAGCGGTGAGTTTTTCGGGCAGCGACGAATCCTGCTTGAAAGCGGCCAGAGCGCGGACGGCAGCTTCGCGGACCCACGGGCGATCATCCTGCGTTTCCGCGAGAACCGGTTTTTCCGTATCCGGGCCTCCGATCCGACTGAGCGCGCGAATCGCCTCGACGCGAATGCCCCAGAAGGGATCGTGTTGCGCTGCTTCGCCCAGGGCTGCGACGGCGGCGGAATCTTCCTTGAGCGCGCCAAGAGCGACGGCGGCATCCGCGCGGTCGGCAACGTCGGACGCATTTTTCAATTGGTAGACGAGTTCGGTCGGATCCTTCTTGAAATTGACCTTTTTGAGAATTTTGTCGCCCTTATCAAACAGAACCATCAGCGGCTCACCGTCGGATGGAAACGTGAAGCTCTGGGTGGCCGCGCTGATCTCGATTGGATAACTTTTGTGGCCACCCACCGTGGTGATCTCGACTTCGATGGGAACGTCGAATAGCCCTACGAGGCCTTCGACCTTTTGGATTTGCGCCACGTTGAGTGTTACCTGGCGCGCGGAGGAATCGTAGGTGTAGCTGACGTCGAATTCAGGCGCACCGGCGCGATAGACCCACTGGTAGAAGAATCTGTCGACACTCGTCGCGGTGGCTTGTTCGATCGCTTTGACGAGGTCGGCGGTGACGACGTTCTGGCCGCGATTCACTTCGAGGTAGTGACGCAAGGCGGCGAAGAAATCGTGGTCGCCCAGTTTTTCTTGCAACATTCGCAGCACCCAGCCGCCTTTATTGTAGATGTCGCCCTCGTACTCGACGGAATCGCCGTCGAAATTAGAATTGACGACGGGCACTGGATAAAGGCGCTGCTGGCGAAACCATTGATTTTGATCGGTCCAATATTCATATGCGGCGTCGTCGGCGCCGTAGTGCTGTTCCGTCCAGTAATGCTCGAAGAAGGTGGCGAAGCCTTCGTTGAGCCAGAGATTCGTCCAATCTTTGCAGGTGACCAGGTCGCCGAACCATTGGTGCGAGAGCTCGTGGGAAATCACGAGATCGGAGCCGATACGCTCTTCCGGAGCGAGCTGCGGAACGACGAGATAATCGGCGTCGATCGTCGTGGCGCTGGTATTTTCCATTCCACCGGCTGTGAAATCGTTGACGGCGGTTTGCGCATACTGCGCCCAGGGATAAGGCACGCCAAGGTGGCTGGAAAAAAGATCGAGCATCTGTTCGGTGCGAGTGAATGTGGATTCGACGTCGGCATCGTTGCCGCGCGGCACGACGTAGCGCAGCGGGATGCCATGCCAGGTGGCGTCGCGCTCGACGAAATCTCCCGCGATCACGGTGATCAGGTAGGTAGAAAGTGGCTGAGATTGCTTCCAGTCCCAGGTTTTGTCGCCGTCTCGCTCGGTGATGGTGCTGACGAGGCGCCCATTCGAAATCGTTATCCAGGATGCCGGAACCGTGAGCAACATTTCGGAGGTCGTCCGGTCGTTGGGATAGTCGTAGAGAGGAATGTAGGCGTGAGTGTCTTCGGCTTCGCCCTGCGACCAGATTTCGACCGGCAGCTGCGGATAATCTTTGCTCGGCAAGATGAAGAATAGGCCCTTTTTC
>JASHRI010000443.1 GCA_030037435.1 Candidatus Acidiferrales bacterium
TCGAGCGCGCGCTCGAAGAGGCAGTGTCTCGAGCCTTGCGCGACAACCTGGCCCCCTTGCAACGCACCGCGGACGAACTGCACCAGGCATACTCCGACCTGGTTGCGGCTTGCTCCTCCACGCGTCCCAGCAACGCGCTGCCGGCGATGCTGCGCGCGCAGACGTCGGCATCCGCACTCGCGGCAGGCCTCTCGGTATTGTCTAATTTCGTAGCGGTGGCCTTGAAGCCGCGCGACAATGGCGGCTCAGCCGACACGGAGGTGGCTGAGCCGGAAGAAGTTGAGGCACCGGCTCCGGCCCGCAGGTCGAAATCCGCTCCATCCGTGGTTCTGGAAGAGCCCGAGCCTGCGCCCGCGCTTGCTGTTCCCGCGATAGAAGAGCAGGTCGAATGGGTTGAGGAACCGCCGCTCGCGCCCGCCAAGGCCGAAGCTCCTGTGGAAGTTGCGGCTGCGAAGGCGCCGGCCGTTGCTCCAGCATTCGATGTAACCACCCTTTCGTCCGAATTGCAGGAATTGCACCGCCGGGCGAATCGGGCTGCTAAAGTAAGCATGCAGGACATCAAACTTTTGCGGCCAAAGGATGTTCGCCTGGGCCGCGAGCATAAGGATATCTGTCATCGGTTGCGTGGTGATCTCGACAAGGCCCGTAAGGAATACGATCGCCGCTTCCGCGCGATTCTGGATCATCCGGTGGATTACTTCCATCGCTGGATGGTGGATATTCTGGCTGAGGGAGACGTCGATGCCCTCGGAGAATATCCCTATCCGTCGCCCGCTGTGCGGCACTAGGAAGTTCGCGATGCGATTCGCCGGTCGGTTCGGCTGCACCGTCGGCGCGATGATCATATGCCTCTCGCCGTCGGCATTCGCGAAGAACCTGCCCCCTACCACCCGGAAACCCGTCAGTCACAGTTCCGTTTCGGCGAAGCAGCTTGAAACGCTCGCACAGACGCTGAGGGAGCACAATTCCCACTGGGCATACGCCCGTCTAAGCGATACCGCGCAGCAGAAATCCGCAGGCGTGATGGGAGCGAGAGCTGCCCTGGCGCTGGGCTATTTCGACTACGACCAAGGGAATTATTCGCAGGCTGAACGATGGCTCAACCGCGCGAAAGACGATACGTTGCTTGGCGACTACGCGCTGTACTGGAAGGCGGAAACCGATCTTGCCCTGAACCACAACGCCGACGCTCTTGCGGAACTCGAACAGATTCGCAGCGAATATCCGAATAGCATCATGACGGACCAGGTGTTGCATGCGCTGGCCGCGGCTGCGCTGGCAGCAAATCAACCGGCGGACGCCTTGGCTGCTCTCGACGCTTATCCGCAGACCCGAAATGTGGCAGCTCTGCTTTTTCTGCGCGGCGAGCTGAACGAGCAGGCCTCGAAGCCTCTCGACGCGGTAGCCGACTACCAAACCGTTTATCTGCGATTCCCCTTGAGCGAACAGGCTACCGAAGCCGCCACCAAGCTCAATTTTTTGCGCAGTTCGCCAGGCTTGCAAATTCCGCCGGTACCGCTTGATCGCCGCTTGGAGCGCGCAGCGGTGCTGTTCAATGCAAAGAGTTGGGGAGACGCACGCAATGCGTATTCGGAGATACTTCCGGAGCTTTCTGGCGAGGACCAGCAGCGTGCCGAAGTGCGCATACTGGAATGCGGTGTGCATCTCGGCGCAGGTCCTTCCGATCTGACCGCGCTGAAGATTGACGACGCGGACGTCGACGCGGAGCGCGACTTCGCCCTCGCCGATTACTACCGCGATCAGCAAAATGATGCGCAGATGACCGCCGCTGTCGAGGCCGCCGTTGTGCGTGCGCCGAAAAGTACCTGGGCCGAGTCCGCACTGTTCCTGGCGGGAAATTACTATTGGGTGCAGCTGCAGCGCGATCAGGCCTCAAGCTATTACGCTCGCGTAGGCCAGTTGTTTCCCGACTCCGCGGATGCGGACGCGGCGATGTGGCGCGTGGCTTGGACCGCCGTAATGAAGCGCGACCCGGAAGCCGCGAAAATGCTGGAAGACCATCTTCGCCGGTTCCCGACATCGGTGTTCACGCCGGACACGCTGTATTGGCTCGGCCGTCTGGCGGAAGGCTCGGGCGTTCCGCAGCTCGCCCGAACATATTACGCGGAAGTGGCCAACCGGTTTCCTCAGACCTATTTCGGTAGCCTGGGTTCCACACGACTGCGGGCACTCGGTCCGGGACCGAAGGAAGAATCGCCCGCACTCACGGCGATTCCTCCTTTGCCGGCCGCGCCCGATCTTAGCGACCCTGTCTCTCCTACCCACGCGGATCACCAGGACCGTGCCGATGCGCTGCGGTCAATTGCGTTCGACGAGTCTGCCGAACTGGAATTGCGAGCCGGATATGCCGCTACGGGCGAGCCACGCCTGTTGCTCGAAGCAGCCCAGGAAGCTGTAGCCGCGCAACGTTACGGCGCGGGTATCGTGATTATCCGGCAGATTTATCCGCAGCTGGAATCGCGTCCATTTGTCGGTGTGCCGCTGCCTGTATGGCAGGCAGCTTATGCGCTGCCATTTGAAGATTTGATTCGCCGTTGGTCGGCGCATTCGGGCGTGGACCCGATGTTGGTCGCAGGGCTGATCCATCAGGAGTCCGCTTTCGATCCCAAGGCACGTTCCGGTTCGGACGCGATCGGGTTGATGCAGCTCATTGCCCCGACGGCACGCCGCCTGGCGCGCCAGGTGCGCATCCGATACTCGACGGCGCGCCTGACAGAACCGGATTACAACATCAGGCTCGGAACGACGTACCTGCAAGCTCTGCGCGAGCAGTTTGGCACCATGGAAGAGGTGGTCGCCGCGTACAACGCAGGTGAGGACCGCGTCGTGGCTTGGACTGCAGGTCAGGACTATCGCGAGCCTGCCGAATTCGTGGATTCGATTCCGTTCACGCAGACGCGCGACTACGTTGAGATCGTGTTGCGCAACGCAGCGCTGTATCGTCGATTGTATGGAGCCAAGAATGAGCCCCGCACGACCAGAGCCCGCATCGGCCGCTAGTCCGCGATTATCCATAAAGGCAGACCAGTTCACCGAATCGGTGATTCGCGAGATGACGCGTCTGGCGCTGAAGCACAATGCCGTGAATCTTTCGCAAGGCTTCCCCGATTTTCCTGCCCCGGCTGAAATCAAGCGCGCGGCGCAGGAAGCGATTGCGGCGGACGTGAATCAGTACGCTATCACCTGGGGAGCGAAAAAGTTTCGAGACGCAATCGCGCAGAATTTCGAGCGCACCCAGGGCGTGAGCGTCGATCCGGAGCGGGAAATAACGGTTTGCTGCGGTTCGACGGAAGCCATGATTTCGTCGATGCTGGGCATCATCAATCCGGGCGACGAGGTCGTGGTCTTCGAGCCGTTTTATGAAAACTATGGTCCGGATGCGATTCTCTCCGGCGCAAAGCCGAGGTTCGTGAAGCTCCGGCCGCCGGATTGGAGCTTCGATCCCGACGAACTGGCTGCGGCATTCGGTCCCGCGACGAAAGCCATCATTCTGAACACGCCGAACAATCCAACCGGGAAAGTTTTCGAGCGCTCGGAGTTCGAATGCATCCGCGATTTGTGCGTTCGATGGAACGCGTTTGCCGTGACGGATGAAATCTACGAGCACATGGTCTACGACGGCGCGCGCCACATCTCCATGGCCACGATCGACGGAATGCGCGAGCGAACGATTACCATCAACGCGCTGTCGAAGACGTACAGCGTGACCGGCTGGCGCGTGGGATGGGCCATCGCTCCTCCCGACGTGAGCTCCTCCATTCGTAAAGTGCACGACTTCCTCACCGTCGGAGCAGCGGCGCCTCTGCAGGAAGCCGGCGCGGTGGCGCTGCATTCGCCGCCGGAGTATTACGCCACGCTGGCGCGGGAATATACGGCGCGGCGCGATCGATTGCTTGAGATTTTGACCGGGGCCGGATTCCGGTGTTTCAAGCCTCGCGGCGCGTATTACATCATGACGGATATTTCCGCGTTCGGTTTTCCCGACGACGTGACTTTTGCGAAATATCTGGTGACGGACATCGGCGTGGCCGCCGTGCCCGGATCGAGCTTCTATCGCGATCCGGCGGAAGGCCGAACGCATCTGCGCTTTACATTCTGCAAAACCGAGAAAACCTTCCAAGCCGCTGCCGAACGGCTGGCAAAGCTCCGCCCCGCGAAGTAGGCAGGCCGGGGTTTTGTTCATTGCAGGTTTTCAGCAACTCAAATCGATCGTCTGTTTGTATGCGGGAATCGTCACGGGCCAGAGATACTGCTTCACGATCGCATCTCGCAATGAACTGAGCGCGACGGGCTCGCCGTGGACCAGAAACGTCTGCCGCGGCGGTGCTTGAAATCCCGAAAGCCAGCGAAGCAGTTCCGATTTTCCCGCGTGCGCGGAGAGCTGTCCTATATTCACCACCTGCGCGCGGACGGGAACTTCCTCGCCGTGAATCTTGAGATATTTTGCGCCTTCCTGCAGTGCGCGGCCGCCCGTTCCTTCTCCCTGATAGCCCACCAGCAAAACAGCGCTGCGAGAATCGGGAAGACGGCGCGCGAGATGGTGCAGTATGCGTCCGCCGGTGGCCATGCCACTGGCGGAGATGATGATGCAGGGGGAAACGACGTCGTTGATTTTTTTTGATTCTTCGACGCTGCGAGTCATATGGACTTCCGCGGCGTTAAAGGGATCGTCGAGGACCTGCGGTTTCAAATCATGATCGGCGCGATGGCGCACGTACATGTCGGTGATGTTGATCGCCATCGGACTATCGACGTAGACCGGCAGTTGCGGAATGCGCTGCTGCAATTGCAATTGATGCAGGTAGTACATCAGCATCTGCGCGCGGTCGAGGGCGAAAGAAGGGACCACGACGGCACCTCCGCGCTTCGCGGTGCGATTGATCACGTCCGCAAGTTCGTCGAGCACCGAGCCGGGCGGATGATCGCGATCGCCGTAGGTGGATTCGCAGAGCAAATAATCGGCCCGCGTTGGAGATTCCGGGTCTTTCAGGATCGGCTGATCGTAACGTCCCAGATCGCCGGAAAACACAACCAGCGTCTGCTTTCCATTTTCGGTGACGGTCAATTCAAGCCATGTGGCGCCCAGGATGTGTCCTGCATCGTGCGGCCGAACCGTAAACTGCGGGCTGATCGTGCAGGAATCATGGCAAGCGATGTCGCGAAAATGCGAAAGCGCGGTCTGCGACTCGGCCACGGTGTAAAGCGGCAGCGGCGCTTTGTGGGTCGAGTATTTTTTTCTGGCGGCGAATTGCGCGTCTTCCTCCTGCAGATGCGCGGAATCGGGAAGCAGCAGCGAGCAGAGCTCGTGCGTGGCAGGATTGCAGAAAATGGGGCCGCGGAAACCGTCGCGGACAAGCCGGGGAATGTAACCTGTGTGGTCGATGTGGGCGTGCGTGAGCAGCAGCCAATCGATGGTGGATGGGTCGACGGGAAGCCGCTCCCAATTTCGCTGCTTAAGCTCGGCCGAACCTTCGAACAGGCCGCAATCGACCAAGAGGCGCTTTCCATCTGCCTCGACAAGGTACTTCGATCCGGTCACCGTTCCGGCGGCGCCGAGAAACGTTATTTTTGGCATAGGGGCGTTATTGTAAGGCAGGTGCTTCGCTGAGTCGGGCGGATTTTCAGGCGCGATGCCCTCGGTGGCACTGCGCTCGCGCAGCGGTTGTTGAGAATGGCGAGGGCAGGGAAGGCGGCGCGGGGGTGATGAGAGGAGTTTCGATTAGACTGGGTCAGCGATGATTGTTTTCTAGGAGTTAGGAGCGATTCTAATCGAAAGGGAGTTTCGATTAGAACGGCGTCCGCAGCTGGTGACGATTGACCAGTGGCTAGAGAAAAACCGCGCGCGGCGGCGCAGCGAGCTAACGTGTTCGCTACCAGGGCCGTCACTGTGCCCTCCTTTCATCCGGCGTGAACAGAGACACACGAGCCGTGTGCGCCGCTGCATGCATTGCAAGTTGTCCGCGCCCAGCAGCTTCAGCGCGGACAACAAAAACGGCCCAGGTTAGCACGGCTTGTACACACGGTCACGCATAAATATGAGCGCCTCTGAATAAAAATGCGCTAGGAGAACGGAGGCGGCCTTGACGTGGACGCTGATGTAAGGCAACTGCGAATCCCTCGCCGGGTGTGACGCCAGCGCGGCTCGGGATGACAGCCATGTGTGGATGGCGCGGAGTTGTGGCGCTCGAGGCGCGGACTGGCGTTTGTCAAGGATGCAAGGGCCACTTTGCGGCGAGGGGGCCAGAGCGAACAGGCTGCAGAGCCAGAGCCACGGAGAAAGCTAAAGAGCGACGCTTCTCCCCTTTCGCCGTCGCTGAGGGCAAGCAGGATGACGGCGTGCGCGCGAGACGTTAACGGAGGCGGCGATTTATCTGACGCAAAGCGCCGGATTTCGATGGCTGCCACTGTGAGGGCGGTGCGCATGATGATAAAGTTGACATGGCAAGAAGCCGTGAATTAAAAGGATGACGGCAGGCGACTTGCCCGATGCGCGGTAGGCCCGTCCAAGTTCCTCTCGAGGTTGCGCCATGGCCTTTTCGTCGTTCGAGCGCTGGTTGGTGAAGAAAGTTCTCGGTTCGGTAGGGAATGCGCCAGTAGGACTGATTCTTGGCGAAGATGACCAGACTGCGTCGATCAATACCGCGTCGGATCCCGCAGTAATCGTTTCGGATTTCAAAACGCTTGCGCAATTGGCGCTCAATCCAGAGATGGCATTTGGCGACGGCTACATGGACGGGCGAATCCAGGTGCAAGGCGACATGGTCGAGTTCCTGGAAGCCGTGTTGCGATCGATGCAAAAGGATGGGAAGCCAGGACTGTATTCCAGGCTTTGGTCCTGGCGGCAAAACCGGGCCGATAACAACACCACGCGAGGATCTCGCCGCAACATCCACCGCCATTACGATCTGAACGTTGATTTCTATAAGCTGTGGCTCGATTCCCGCATGGTTTACACCTGCGCCTACTTTCCCTATGAATCGGCCACGCTCGAAGATGCACAACTGGCCAAGATGGACCACGTGTGCCGCAAGGTCCAGCTGCAGCCGGGCGAGAAAGTGATCGAGGCAGGCTGCGGATGGGGCGCGCTGGCCCTGCACATGGCCAAGCACTACGGTGTAAACGTGCGAGCCTTCAATATTTCCCACGAGCAGATCGCCTATGCGCGCGAACAAGCGAGGCGCCAGGGGCTGAGCCATCAAGTAGAATTCATTGAGGACGATTATCGCCACATTACGGGACACTGCGACGTGTTCATGTCCGTGGGGATGCTGGAGCACGTTGGGCTGGACCACTATGAGGAATTGGGCGGCGCGATTCATCGCGCGATTGGGAATTCTGGGCGTGGATTGGTCCATTCGATCGGGCGCAACTACCCGCATCCGTTCAGTCCATGGATACGCAAGCGCATCTTTCCGGGAGCCTACGCCCCATCGCTGAACCAGATGACCAAGATTTTCGAGCCGTGGAATTTCTCGGTGCTCGATGTGGAGAATCTGCGGCTTCACTACGCGAGGACGCTAGAGCACTGGCTAAGCCGATTCGAGAAATCGGCGGATAGAATCACGGCTATGCTCGGCGCCGAATTCGTAAGAGCGTGGCGGCTTTATTTGGCCGGTTCGATTGCCGCATTCCGCGTCGGCTCGCTGCAGCTTTTCCAGGTTGCTTTTGCCGGATCGAGCTGCCAGCGCATCCCCATGACGCGTGCCCATCTTTACGAAGACCATTTTCCCGCGCAGAAAGAGCGCAAATGGATGACTGCGACGCCTTGATCGTTGGTGGCGGCCCAGCGGGATCAGCATGCGCCTGGGCACTGCGCCGAGCCGGTCTCGATACGGCAATCCTTGACCGCAGCACGTTTCCCCGCAACAAGGTATGCGGCGGGTGGATCACACCCGCCGTTCTCGACGAGCTGCAGATCAGCGCCGAGGAATATAGTGCAGGCCGCGTGTTCCAGCCGCTGATCGGATTCCGCACAAGCCGCATGGGCGGAGCGGAAATTCAAACCGATTACGGGCGCGCGGTGAGCTTTGGGATTCGCCGCTGCGAATTTGATACGTTTTTGCTGCAACGTTCGGGCGCGCGCATCGTGCAGGGAACGCCACTGAAAACTCTGGAGCGAGCCGGGCAGCAATGGATCGTCAACGGCGAGATTCGCGCCCGCGTAGTGGTGGGCGCAGGCGGCCATTTTTGTCCCGTCGCTCGCCTTCTGGGAGCCGACGCCCGGAAGGAAATTGCCGTCGCAGCTCAGGAGGTCGAATTTGAGATGACCGCCGAACAGCGCGAGGGCTGCTCGATTCGGGGGGAAATCCCGGAGTTGTTCTTCTGCGGCGATTTCAAGGGCTACGGATGGTGTTTCCGGAAGGGGAATTTCCTGAATATCGGGTTGGGCAGGCTCGATCCTCGCGGGCTGCCGAGCCACGTGTCGAGTTTCCTGGCGCAACTGAAGAAGGCGGGAAAAATAGCGTTCGATTTGCCGCACTCGATGGCCGGGCACGCCTATTTGTTGTATGCCGGGGCTCGACGGCGAATGGTGGATGATGGAGTGCTGCTGATCGGCGATGCGGCGGGCCTCGCCTATACGCAAAGCGGAGAGGGCATTCGTCCGGCAATCGAATCGGGTCTGCTGGCCGCAAAAACCATCCTAGAGGCGGATGGGAAATACACGCGCGACAGGCTGGAGCCCTATCGTGCGCTGCTAGCCGCGCGCTTTGCGCAAGGCGAGAAGCATTGGTCCATGGCGATTGGCCGGCGGCTGCCGACGCAGGCAATCAGTTTCCTGGGG
>JASHRI010000052.1 GCA_030037435.1 Candidatus Acidiferrales bacterium
GATGAGGCCGTCGGCGTTATTGCCATTGCCGGCCCAGACGATTTTCCATTGCGCGCCGGGAGCGACCACACCCGAAATGCCGTCGACGTGATAGGCAAGCGGCAGCACGGGCGCCGCGCCGCGCTGGCCCCCGCCGTTGAACGGCCGCCGCGGCGGCGGTGGCTGCTTACACATCGCAAGCAGCGCGGGCTCGCGCACGTCTTGGGGCGCGTGCATGCCCGGTCCTGATGGCTGCGGAAACGGCGGTACCGCGATCTGAGCCATGGCGGCCGAGGCGCCGAGCGCCGTCAGCGCCACCGAGAGGCACACACCAGTCCACAATTTCATTGGCGATCTCCATTTCTTCGTTTCACTATCAACCAAAAAAAGTTCGACGACGGCGTAGTAGGCGCCTCTTTATACCACCAATTGGGAGAAGTTCTGACAAGCCGCCTAACCGGACACTACCCGAAGCCAATGGCCCCCGACATCCTATCGGCGATTTGCATGGTTTTAGTTATAATCCCCGCGATCGAACGAACTGCAAGCGCGAAATGGAAATTCCGAGATAAAACATGACGACGCGCTCGCAGGCTGCCGCGCAACCAGACCCAGCGACACAACGCCAGTGAGAAACGAAAGACAAGGAGCGAAAATATGTGCGATCGAGATCATTCTGCAGAGGATCAGGAACGGTACGAAGCCCTCGGTTTAATCACGCGAAAGCAGTTCGGCATCATGCTGGCAGCAGGCGTCGCGATGCTGCTGCCAAAAGTAGCTAACGCCGCAGCAGTCACGGAATCAGACGTCACCGTGAAGACGCCGGACGGCACTGCGGACTGCTACTTCGTCTATCCCTCTGCCGGCACTGCGCCCGGCGCGGTGATGTGGCCGGATATCTTCGGGCTGCGGCCCGCATTCCGCCAGATGGGCAAGCGGCTCGCCGAATCGGGTTATTCGGTGCTGGTGGTGAATCCGTTCTACCGGACCCAAAAAGCCCCGACCGCGGCGCAGGGCGCGGCTACTCCGATCCAGCAGTTGCTGCCGCTCGCGCGAACCTTGAACGAGACTACGCAGGTGACGGATGCGAAGGCATTTGTCGGATGGCTGGACCAGCAACCCTCGGTTGCCAAGAATCGCAAGGTGGGGACGCAGGGTTACTGCATGGGAGGGGCGATGGCTTTTCGTACCGCTTATGCAGTGCCGGACCGCGTCGGAGCCGTGGCCTCGTTCCATGGCGGCAACGGGTTGGTGACCGATATGCCGGACAGCCCGCATCTTCAGGCCGCGATGACCAAAGCGCAGTTCCTGATCGCCATTGCCGAAAATGACGACATGCAAGCGCCCACGGAAAAGACCGTGATGAAGGAAACCTTCGCGAAGGCGGGGCTGTCCGCGGAAATCGAAGTCTACCCGGCCATGCACGGCTGGTGTCCGCCGGACTCGCGCGTCTACAGCGAGCCGCAGGCAGAAAAGGCGTGGAGCCGTCTGCTGGTGCTGTACGGCAAGGCTCTCGCGTAGCTAATTTCTGATTGTTGGCTGCGGCTTACCGGACACGTGCCCGCGCGTTACTCGACTTGTCCGATTAGCGCATTCTTGTTCTAGCGGAGCCTGTGGTTTTGGCACTTGTCCGGTGATCCGACTCTTGACGACTTCCGTATGCGTACTAAACTAGGGTTGGGTTTCGCGAACACAAAAGCAGGAACATGAATAGGCGACGTTCACAATTTGACTCTTTCGTGGCCTTTGTCGAGAGTCGCGCGACGCGCCTCACGTGTCGCTTTGTTCTTCTCCGCTCTCTATTTTTCCTGCTGCTTCTAGCTCTTGCCGGGGGCAACGCACTAGCGACACAAGGAGCAACCGCACGGACTGCGTTCGCGCCCGCGGCGACGAGTCCGTCTTTTGCGATTGCAGATTTTGACGGCGACCAGCATCCCGATTCGGCGAGCGTGCAGTCTGGGATCAGCTCCTCCGGTAACAGCAGCTACCGGATTCAACTTCAGCTGTCGGCGGTCGGGCGGCAATCGATTCAGCTTTTCGCTCCTGCAGGCGGCCTCGTAGTCGAGGCGCGCGATGTGAACGGGGACCATGCCGTTGACCTCGTGTTGACGACTGCGTGGCTCAGAAAGCCTGTAGCGATATTCCTTAATGATGGCCACGGCAAATTTTCCAGAGTAGAGCCATCGGCATTCCCAGGAGCATTCAACCGACCTGATAAGGGTTGGGCCTCGCCTTCGACTCAGGAAGCCGGTGCAGTCAGCATTCCGCCGCAGTCACGGGACGCAATTTGTCTGGAAGCCGCAGGCCTCGTTGTCCGTCAATCAGTGGCAGACTCGATTCCGGCTTCGAGTTCAGGTTTTGCTTTCAGTCCATTCTTAGCCTCCCACGCAGGACGCGCACCTCCAACGGAAATCACCCTCTAAGCCATCGCTCGTTCTATCGGGCCGTATTTGCAGGTAAGAACGAGCCTGTGCACCATCCCACACATACATCGATCTGTGCTGCGCTTTGTTCGGCAATGACGTCGCGGCGCAGATCGAATCTGGCGACCTGGCCTGAGCTCACTGTAAGAACGGGAGTATACGAAATGAGATCGGCAATGCCTCGTCCTGCGTTCGCAATCACGTGTCTTTGGCTCGGCTGCATGTGTTTCCTTTTCATAACTATTAATACAAGAGCGCAGGCGAAAGCTCCTTTGACGTGGGACCAGGTGCGGCAGCGCTTCGAGCAGAACAACCCAACGCTGCAGGCCGGCGAGACAGGGATCAGCGAATCGCGCGCAGAGGAAATCACCGCGTACTTGCGTCCCAATCCGGATTTGTCTTTTACGGCTGACGGAACGCAGATCGCTCCAAACAAAGGCGTGTGGGAACCGCTTGCCGGAACTTTTGAAGTGGCTCAAGTGAGCTACCTGCACGAGAGGGATCACAAGCGGGAGCTGCGGCTGAAGAGCGCACAGGAGGGAACGGCGGTCGCCGTTTCGGGACAGGCGGACTTGCAGAGGACGCTGCTTTTCGGCCTGCGCGCAGCATTCGTGGATACCCTGCAAGCGAAAGCAGACCTGCGGCTTGCCGAGGACGATCTGGCCTATTGGGACCGGGTGCTCAACATCAGCAGCGACCAATACCATGCGGGAGCGATAGCGAGCATCGACTTGGATCGACTGGAGCTGCAGCGCGTGCAGTATGAATCGGACTTGCAAACGGCAGAAGTGAACCTGCGGACTGCAAAGATTCAACTGCTGGCCTTGCTCAACCAGCGGACGCCCGTCGATCAATTCGACGTTACGGGCCCCTTTGATTTCAGTGACGAGCTTCCTCCGCTAGATGATGTGCGAAACATTGCCCTGGCGAACCGACCTGATCTGCGCGAAGCGATGCAATCGGTCGATCAGGCACAAGTGAATCATCAACTGGCGGTTGCCAACGGTTCGACCGATCCGACTTTAAGCGCGTGGTACACACACAATGCGTCAACCAACAATCCCAGCGGCGCGACCCAGACGCTGGGATTCAGCGTGAGCATACCGCTGCGCATTTTCGACCGAAACCAGGGCGAGAAGCTGCGCACGCAACTGGACATTACAAAAAACCAACAGCTTCTGAACGCCGCCCAGGCACAGGTGTTCAGCGATGTGGACTCCGCGTACGCGCAGGTGAATAGCAATTTGATACTGCTGCGACCGTACAAGGCGAAGTATCTGCAGCAGGCCACGCGCGTGCGCGACACGATCCGATTTTCGTACCAGCAGGGGGGTGCATCGCTGCTGGATTTCCTAAACGCGGAGAGCGATTACCGAAGCGTGCAACTGAGTTATCTGAATCTGATCGGGTCTTATTTGACGGCTGCGGCGCAACTGAACATGGCGGCAGGGCGGGAGGTGATCCAGTGACAAACATGCGAAACCTAGCCTTCGCCGCCTGTCTGCTCATCGGTCTGTCGCTGACAGCCTGCGGAAAGAAATTCAACCCCGCTTCGGGCGCGGCCGCGGCACCCCAGGTCGTGACCGCGGGCAACGCAGATGTGGTCACAGTCGAGAATCTGAACGAGTTTCCACTCGTGGCGGCGGGGAGAATCGAGGCACCGCACATGCTCAACGTGACTGGTTCTGTCTTTCCCGACATCAATCGGGAAATTCCGGTCATTTCGCTCGCCAGCGGCCGTGTGGTGGATGTTCGTGTCACGCTCGATCAGGACGTGTCCAAAGGCCAATTGATGATGAGGGTCCAAAGCCCTGACGTCACCAATGCCTTCGACATGTATTTGAAGGCTGTGAACGACGAGTCGCTTGCCAATAAGGCGTATGTGCGGGCGAAGATTCTCTACGGCCATGGCGCGATCTCCCAGGAGATGCTGGAGCAGGCTCAGGATGCCGAAGACGATGCCAAGGCAGATCTCGATGCGGCCAACCGCCAGCTGAACACCCTGGGCATCGACAAGGACCATCCGTCGGACATTGTAAGCGTCTACGCGCCGATTTCCGGCGTGATCGTGGCGCAAAACGTCACCAATGCCGCAGCGGCGGGCGTGACCTACTCCGGTTCAGCCACTGCGTTCACTGTTGCGGATCTATCGCACGTGTGGGTCATCTGCGACGTCTACGAGAACGATCTGCCGCTAGTGCAGCTCGGCCAGGAAGCGACGATCAGCCTGAGCGCTTACCCGGGCAAGGTGCTTACAGGTCGTGTGAGCGATATTGGGCCGGTGCTGGACCCAACCATTCGCACCGCCAAGGTGCGCATCAACGTGGCAAATCCCGGCACGCTGCGACTGGGAATGTTCGTGACGGCAACGTTGGCCGGGCGGACAAAGGAAATCCGCGCCACCGTGCCCGCTGACGCCATCCTCCACCTGCACGATGAGGACTGGGTCTACGTGCCCGCTGGCGGGAATCAGTTCCGGCGCATTGCGGTGCAGGCTGGAGACATGCTGCCCGGTGGCAATCAGGAAATTCTGTCTGGGATTGTGCCTGGTCAACAGGTCGTCCGGACTGTTCTGCAGCTCGAATCGGTGCTGGAGGCGCAATGATCCGCAAGCTCGTCGACTTCTCGCTCCAGAACAAGTTCCTGGTGCTGGCGCTCGGCGCTCTCCTCTTTGCCTGGGGCATTGTGTCCTTCGAGCGGCTGCCGGTCGAAGCCTACCCCGATGTGGCCAACAACTACGTCGATATCATCGCCCAGTGGCCCGGCATCTCCGCCGAACAGATCGAGCAGCAGGTGACCATCCCCATTGAAATCGTTATGAACGGTGTTCCTGGTGTGGCACACGTGCGGTCGTGGTCTATCTTCGGTCTCTCGACGGTCGAACTGGTCTTTGGCGACGACACAACGGACTTCGAGAACCGCGAGCGCGTGCTGGAGCGGCTTTCCCAGGTGAGCCTGCCGCCGGGCGTTGTGCCGCAGATGGGGACGGACTGGAGCCCCGTCGGCCAGATTTATTTCTACGTCCTGCGCAGCACCAACCCAGAATACGACGTGATGAACCTGAAGTCCCTCGATACCTGGGTGGTGCAGAAGTACCTCAAATCCGTTCCCGGCGTGGTCGATACGAACCCTTTCGGCGGTCCGACACGTGAGTATCAGGTTCGCCTCGATCCAGACAAGCTGGTCGGATACGGGCTAAGCCTCGCCCAGGTGGAACAGCAGCTCACAAACAACAATGCCAATGGCGGCGGCAGCTTCATTCAGGCGGGCGAGCAACAGATCAACGTGCGCGAAGTCGGCTTGGTGCGCACGATTCAAGACATAGCCAATACCGTCGCGACCACGAAAGGTGGAACGCCGATTCGGATTAAAGATCTGGGCGTCGTCGAGCAAGGGCCCATGATCCGCCTCGGCCAGTTTGGCGACGCCTATCGCCGCGAGGACGGAAAGCTAGTCGACAACGACGATGTGGTCTCCGGCATCGTCTGTCTGCAAAAGGGCGCGGATGCTCAGCCGACGCTGGACGGAATCAACAAGATGGTGGACCAGCTGAACATGCAGATTCTGCCGAAAGGCGTCACCGTCCATCCTTTCATCGATCGCACCGACCTGCTCCACTTCACCACGCACACCGTTCTGCACAACCTGACGGAAGGCATCATTCTCGTGGTCGTGATTCTGCTTTTGCTCTTAGGCAACGTGCGCGGCGCGCTGATAGTCTCCCTGACCATCCCTTTTTCACTGCTCTTCGCCGCCACCTGTCTTCAGCTGAAACACATTCCCGCCAACCTTCTTTCGATCGGCGCACTCGATTTCGGCATGGTCGTGGATGGAGCGGTGGTCATGGTGGAGAACATCGTCCGTCACCTCTCTCGCACGGATGTTAACGGGCGTCCCGTACAGGAGCGCATCGCGGAAGCGGCCCACGAGGTGCAGCGGCCCGTCTTCTACGCGATCGCCATCATCATCACCGCGTACTTGCCCATCTTCACGCTGCAGTCCGTGGAAGGCCGCATCTTTCATCCCATGGCCTGGACGGTGGCGTTTGCGCTGCTTGGCGCACTGCTCTTTTCCATCATTCTCGCGCCGGTTCTTTGCAGCTTCGCTTTCAGAAAGGGCACCAGCGAGTGGAGGAATCCGGTGATGGAGTCCCTGCGTGAGCGCTACCGGCGTAGCGTTCATTGGACGATCCGTAACCGCAATTTTACGGTCGGAGTCGGCGTGGCGTGCTTGCTTCTGGCGATCTACCTCGCGTTTGGAGGCGTGATAGGTTCCGAGTTTCTGCCGCATCTGGACGAAGGGGCGTTGTGGGTGCGGGGGTCGCTCAATCAGAGCATCGGATCTACGGAGAGCATCGACATTGCCAATCAAGCTCGGGTGATTCTCTGCTCTTTTCCGGAAACCACAGAATGCACCAGCCAAGTCGGCCGACCCGACGACGGCACGGACCACACCGGCTTCTTCAATACGGAGTATTTCGTCGGCTTGAAATCGGACAAGGAGTGGCGCCCGGTCTTTCGGAGAAACAAGGACAATCTGATCGCCGCCATGAACTACGAGTTGGAGAAACGGTTCCCCACCGTCATCTGGGGTTTCTCGCAGCCCATTGAGGACAACATGGAAGAGGCGGTCAGCGGGGTGAAAGGGGAACTGGCCACCAAAGTCTACGGGGGCGACTTACACACACTTGAAGACCTCGCCGATCAGATAGCCAGCGTTATGAGCCGTGTCCCGGGCATTGCGGATCTAGGCGTTTTCCAGGTCACCGGCCAGCCCGATCTCGATATACAGGTGGACCGACAGAAGGCCGCACGATGGGGCATCAATGTGGCCGATGTCCAGGATGCCGTGCAGACCGCAATCGGGGGCACGGCACTGACCCAGGTTCTCCAGGGCGAGCAAGTCTACGGCCTGACGCTGCGCTATCTGCCGCAATACCGCGACACGGAGGAAGCGATTCGCAATATCCGACTGCTTTCGCCCAGCGGAGAGCGTGTTTCGCTGGGCCAGCTCTCCGACATTCGCGAAGCAGATGAAGGCTCGGAGATCTACCGCGAGAACAACGAGCGCTATGTGGCTATCAAGTACAGCGTACGCGGCCGGGCGCTAGGCGATGCTGTCCGAGAAGCAATCGCAAAGGTAAACGCGCAGGTGAAGCTGCCGCGCGGCTACCACATTGGTTGGGAGGGCGAATTTCAGAGCGAAGTGCGGGCAGAGAAGCGGATGGCTATCATCGTGCCCGTTACCGTATTGCTGATCTTCATCATCCTGTATTCGATGTATCGGTCACTAAAGTGGTCTCTGCTGATCCTCGCTACCGTGGCGATGGCCAGTATCGGCGGCCTGCTCGTGTTGCTGATCACGCGGACCAATTTCAGTGTTTCGTCGGAAGTCGGATTCCTGGCGCTCTTTGGCGTATCGGTGCAAACAGGGGTCATCATGCTGGAATATATCAACCAACTCAGAGCGCGCGGGCGATCGATTGTGGATTCTGCGGTGGAAGGAGCCGTGCTCCGCCTCCGCCCAATTATGATGACCATGCTGGTGGCGACCCTGGGTCTGTTGCCGGCTGCTATGTCCCACGCCATTGGCTCGGATTCGCAACGGCCATTCGCCATCGTCATTGTGGGCGGCCTGATCACCAACCTGGTGATGAGCGCTTTCCTGCTGCCGACGCTGTACGTCTGGGTCGCTCGCGAAAACGATCCGCTCCCAGAGGAAGAGGCGGGATTTGAGGAAGCGTGATCGTGTGGTGCTAATGGCGATTCGTGAAGGGAGAGCGGCTTTTGGTTTTGGTCGCAGATGCGAGGGGATTTTAGATGGGCGCTTTGCACCTTAGCCGGTGCGCTTTTCGATTGAGTTGAAGAGGCGGACGGCGGTGTCACATAGCTTTGTCCTACTCAGTGCCGGCGTTCTAGCGTTTCTCTGGCTTTTTCTCATGATGGCGGATTACAGCTGGGAGAACAAGAAGAGTCGTGGTCTGAGTCGGGAAACTCGGACTACTCGAGTGGGGAAGCGATCGGAGCAAGTCGAATACGAATGGTACTCATGGATTCGGTATCTAGGAGTGATTCTGCTGACCTATCTAAACGCCACGGGCGTAATCGAATCTGAGCCGCGGAGAATTGCAGCGTTCGAATCCCCTGTACGCATGTTTTGGCTATTCTTGATCGTAATCCTGCTCGCAATTGCTTTGCTCGAAATCGACGGATACTGGGACCGGCAACGGCTTCAGGGATTGAACGGCATTCAGACAGCCTTGTTCTGGTCATATTTCTGGCTCCGATATCCCGCCCTGATCGTGGCCACAATCCAAGCGACCAAGCAAGGACTCCAGTCCTAAACCGCGCATTTCATGATCGGCGTTCCGTTGCCAAGGCCATCAACCCGATTTCAAGGACGAACTAGGAAGGAACTGGTGTGGTGCCGACGAGGGCCTGAAGCTGGCGCGAAAGCAAACCGCCGATAAAAAGTGAAAGCCAGTAGCTTACGTGCGCGCGACGGCTCGCCCAGAGAGGACGCTGTCGACAATCTGTTTGAATTCAGCTTCGTCAAGGAGCCCGCGCTTGGTCTCGCCCAATTGCTTGACGCGCCGCAGCATCTCGGAAACCGCATCGTCGCTCACGTCTTTCAAGCCCATTTGTTCCAGGTGATACGTGATGGACGCTTTGCCGCTCTTTTTCCCCAGCAC
>JASHRI010000444.1 GCA_030037435.1 Candidatus Acidiferrales bacterium
AATCTGCACGCGGACGCCGTCGGGATCGAGAACGAAAACGTTATCCTTCGCGGTGCCTGGCACGCCCTGCATGCCTGCGCTATTGATCCCGGATCGAATCCGGTCCGCATCAAAGGCCTCGACGCCAACGCAGAAATGATCGATTCGCCCGGGCATGTCGCTTTTCTGCAAGATGATCAGGCCGCTCGGCAGATCGAGTCCGTGGTTGTCGGGTCCCTGAACGACGCGGCTGGCCGGCAAACCAAACAGCTTTCGATAAAACGCCTCGGAACGGGCCAAATCCGACACTCGAATGTTGACGTGGTGCAGCAGGCGAGCCTTCGTCACGCTACCGCCGCTCGTCTGCGCATTGGCCACCGCTGGCGCCGCAATCAACGCGAGCGCCTGCAGCAAGTTGCGCCGCGTGAGCGTCCCATTTTCATATGACTGGATCAGACCATCGATGCTGTCGATCATCTCGAACCTCCATTGGGCCACCTGTTTATGTAACTGAAACACTAGCGCCGCATTACTACGATCCCTACAACACTGGCGAGGGCGATCATCAGTTCTGCCCAAGCGATCAAGAGGACAAGTTGCATGGCTGCGATGGGACCGCGATCGGGGACGAGCGACCCAAATCTCCAGATTCTTCTCGCAATGAGTATGGATGTCAGGATAAGGGCTGCCGCGACTGATCTCACGACGTAGTCTAGCAGCAGGTCGCTGCCTGGAACCCGCGACAATAACCATAAGAAGGCAAGGACCAAGCTGCCCAGCACAAAAGTGGACCAGAACAGCGCGCGAGCGATCGATCGTTGTTCGATTTTCTCAGGGGAAGCCGTGGGATTCACGGGCGGATTGTAGCCGAAAATTCGAAAGAAGCTAAGGGCTGGGGAACGGACTTCGCAAATCAATGCCGGGCTATCTGACTGTCGTCTTGCAGTAGGCAGCCGCTGCGGTTCTTGACACTCGTGGAAGCTGCTGCTACGGTTCACAGCGAATGTCGCACAAGGCGCGAAAGCTGATCATTCTCGCTGTCGCCGTCGTTGGCATCGCCTTGCTGCTTTACAAATTCCGGGGTGCGGTGGCGCTGCCGGAATTCCGCTGGTCGATCGTAGGCCGTTCCCTTCGACAGGCAAATCTGGGCTTGCTGCTGCTGGCGCTGCTTACGTTTTACGCCTGCTATGCGGTGCGCTCGCTTCGCTGGATGCGATTTTGCGATTGGCTGGGGAAACTGAAATTTCTGCCCGTTTACGCCGCGACGCTGATGGGTTTCGCGTGCGTATTCATTCTGGGCCGCGCGGGAGAGCCGGTTCGTCCGGTGTTGATCGCGCGCAAGGGATCGCTTTCGATTTCGGGGATGCTCGGCGTTTACGTGCTGGAGCGAGTTTTCGACATGGGCGCGACGGCGCTGATCGCCGGGTTCGCGCTGCTTTCGTTCGAGCGTCATGGAGCTGCGAGCCAAGACAGCGAGCTTGTACTGACCGTCGCGCGGTCGGCTGGGTTGATTTTGCTGGCGGGGCTGGTGGTGGCCGTCGCGTTTCTTGTTTATTTCCGGCATCACGGCGGCGAGTGGCTTTCGCGGCGCTTGCAGCGGGAGGCGTGGCACGCGGGCTGGCGCAAGCATCTGGCGGCGCTCGTGGAAGGATTCAGCGAAGGCTTGCGGGGAATTCGCACGTGGACTGATTTAATTGTGGTGACGGGTTACACCGCGGCGCACTGGGTGCTGGTGGTGGTCGCGTACATTTGGACGATCCGCGCGTTTCCCGGCTCGCTGGCCGAGCTGAGCTTTGCGGGAATAATTCTGGTCCTGGCGTTTGGACTAGTGGGGTCGGCGGTACAATTTCCGGCCGTTGGCGGTGGCGCGCAGGCCGCGGCGTTTGTCGCGCTGACGCTGGCGGGGATCGACCGGGAGCCGGCGGCTGTGGCGGCGATCATGCTGTGGCTGCTTGGTTTCGCGGGATGCTGCATCGTGGGAGTTCCCTTGCTGCTGCGCGAAGGCTGGTCGATGGGTGAATTGCGAAAAATGGTGCGCACCGAAGAACAAACCGGCGAAGCGGCGCTGCTGGCGGAGGCGGAGCATGCGGCTCATTTTCCGGCCGAGAGCGAGTCGCAGCGGCGGAAGGAGGGATTGCCGTGAAATGTCCTTTCTGCGCGCATCTTGACGACAAGGTGGTCGATTCGAGAGAGGCGCGCGTGGGAGATTTGATTCGCCGCCGCCGCGAGTGCCTGAAATGCGGGCGGCGATTCACCACGTACGAGCGAATCGATGAGATTCCGTACATGGTGATCAAGAAAGATGGGCGTCGAGAGAAATTCGACCGGCAGAAAATTTTACAGGGACTGCTGAAAGCGTGCGAAAAGCGGCCCGTGCCAGTGAGCAAACTGGAATCGCTGGTGGACGGCGCGGAAGCATTTGTGAGCGAAGCGGCCGACCGCGAGCGCACCACCACGGAAATTGGCGGCTTGCTGATGACGCACCTGAAGAAGCTCGACAAGGTCGCGTACGTTCGCTTTGCGTCTGTTTACCTGGATTTCAAGGACGTGAAGGAATTTATGGACGAGCTAAAGGGATTGCTGAAAGGCCGCGCGAAAAAGTGAGGGTCTAGGCGGTCCACACCCCTGCGGCGAATTTCTTTACAGTGCGGAAACCGAGGTGTTCGTAGAGCGTGACGGCGCGGGCGTTCGCTGAGGTGACTGTCAGCGACAGCATCTTGTATTGCCTGCGGCGCAGCGCCTCGATGGAATGCTCCATTAGCTGGCGGCCGATATTGTGGCCCTGGTATCCCGGCATGACGCAGACCTGCGTCGTGTGGCCCACACCATGAGCGACGGTGGAAGTGAGTGCCATTCCGATTAGGCGGTCGCCTGTCAGCGGCTTGACCAGGAAGGAGGCCTCGGGCAGGAATTGTCCGCAGCCCGGAAGCAGCACGATATTGCGGAGGAATTTCAGGCTCCCGGCCTCGCTGCGGTATTGGTCGTTGATCTGGCCGTCGACGTGGTCGGCATAGGCAAGCTGAATGAGCCGGGCGGCAGAATCGAAGGCGCGGTCGGTCCACGGCTCGATCTTGAATCCCGTGGAAAGAGGCTTGCCGGAAAGTTTTGCTTCGTCGAGCGGCAGAACCATGAACTGGCGCGCATGCAAATGGAAATATTGCGAGAGAAAGGTGGGGTCAAGTTCGCTACCAAAAGGCATCAACTGCGCTTCGATGCGTTGCAGCCGCGGAGTGGCCCGCAGCGCAGCCATCATTTCGGACAGGAGCGTCTGCGTGACGGGTTCCTGCGGATGGTGGGAGGACACAAACAGGCCTCCGATCAGGCCCTTGTGGTCCTCCAAGACGTAGAAGCCATAGCCCGTCAGATGGCCGTTTTCCGAAGCGGCGTAGCCGCCGAGCGCACGCGAGTCGATGAATTTGCGGACCAGGTCGATGGAAGGCCGGTAATCCCAATGCAGCTCTTCAGACCAGTGGCGCACCTCTTCCTGGAAGAGGTTTTCCAGTGAACGCGAATGTAGCTGCCGTAAATCGACGATCTGCATAGAGCTGGCGCTCGCCGCGCCTATTATAGCGTCGCATGAGCCTAGAACCCAACGTAACCGATTTGCAAAGGCCTGCCGCGTCGGCGGGATGGCCGCTGCGGAAGTTGTGCTACCATGCGATCGCCGGCGCGGGTTTGCGCGCCTGCGCTTACTGGATGGCTGTCCTTTCAGAACTACGCTATCCCTCAACGCGTATCGCCAAGATTCTTTCGTTGGTCTTGGCACTGCTGCTGTTCGCCTTCGTTTCGGTTGCCACCATTTCGGGATTTCTGCTGTACCAAATTCTGCACCCCGTACGTACCCCGGCTAACATCGACTTGAACGTTATGATGGGCCATCCGACCACACTTTCTTTTCCGGTGGAGGGCGGAGTGTCGCGGGATGGCTGGTTTTTCCCGGGCCAGCGGGGGGCGCCGACCGTTGTGGTATGCCACGGGTATCAATCGCAACGAGCAGACGTGCTGACGCTCGTCACTACTTTGCAGGATCACCAGTTCAACGTCTTCTTGTTCGATTTCACCGGGCACGGCTCAAGTCCAGGCGTGACCACTTTGGGATACCAGGAGGTTAGCGAACTTCGTTCGGCGATCCAGACGCTCGCGACGCGCGACGATATCGACACCAAGCATTTTGGGCTGTGGGGCGTAGATATGGGAGGTTATGTGGCGCTGGAAGAAGCCGCAAGCGATCCCCGCATCTCGGCGCTGGTGGTCGATGATGCGTATATGGCACCGACGGATTTGTTGCGCGTCGAAATGAGTAAATCTGGGCTCACGGCGTTGCCTTACGTTTTGCAGCTATCGGAATTTGAATTTCGGATGGTAAATCGCAACTACCGGCAAGAGCCTCCTGTTACCGCGCGACTGGGCAAAACGACAGGAATACCGAAGCTATTCGTGGAATCGGACGATCAGCCGGAGCTTGCCGCGGAAACCGCGAGGCTTTTCTCGTTGGCGCCCGATCCTAAGTTGCAGACGAGGGAACGGGTGAGTTACCGCGACATGTCCGATGATGATCGCAAGAGCTACGAAAGCCAGATCGTGAACTTCTTTCTGCAGTTCATCCCGCCTGTCCCGCGATAGCGCGGCTCACCCGAAGGAGACATGGCGCTGTTAGCGCGGCGCCGTCTCTACCGGCACGTAGAGAATCCCTACGTAACGCTCTTCCAGTTCGCCGCGGAAGCGCCCGCGTTTTTCAATGTCCGCCAGCCCAGCAGGATTGGTCAACACGAGCGCGGGCGCTGGATCATCAGGCGACCATTCCGGGAGCTGGCGCCGGAAATAGAAGGCGAGACCGTAGTCCCAGTCGCGACGGAGTTGGTAGGTGAAGATGCGATCGGGATGGAGGTCATTGCGCATGAATGCGGCGTGAGACCGCGCGGAATCGAAGCGATCAAGGACGGGAAGAACGCGCGTGTTGAGCGCTTCCACGCTGATGATCGCGCAGATGGCCACAACCCAGGCGATGGGCTCGGTCATTCGGCGGAAACCGCAAGCCGCCAGGGCGACCGTGACGATCACCCCGATTGCAATCGCCGCGTAGCCCGCAAGCGCAAGGCTGTGTGGCGTGAAATTGGGAACTGCGGCGCTCCAATCGAGGCGGCGCGCGGCGACAAAGGCGGCGATGGCGAGAACCATCCAAGTGGCACCCACGGCGGCAGACAATGCGGTCGCCAGCGCTTTGCTTCTATCAAACGCTCGAATGAATGCGACGGCGCAGAGAAGCGCAAGCGGCGGAATTGCCGGCAGTATGTAGCTGGGAAGTTTCGATTCCGAAAAACTGAAAAACAAGACTGGAAAAACGGCCCAGCAGGCGAAGAAGAGGCCGGGGGACCTGTTCCAGGATTTCTCGCGCCAGAGCCGTAGGCCCTCTTGCGCGACGGGCCAGAGCAGAGCGGTCCACGGAAGCAGGGCGGCGAGGACAACTGGACCGAAAAACCAGAACGGTTGGCGATGGTGAAATACGGGCGTCAGGTAGCGCTCAAAATTGTGCTGCAAGATGAAAACGCGCAGAAAATCCGGATTGCGAATCGCGCACACGATGTACCACGGCAGCGAGACGACGCAGAACGCTGCGATCGCAATCGGATGCGCGAGGCGAAAAGCAACTCGCCAGTGGCGCGTGGCGAGAGCCCAAAGTGCGATCGCTCCGGCAGCCAGCACAATGGCGGCCGGGCCTTTTGCGAGCACTGCGAGACCGAGGAAGATGCCGAAAAATAGCAGCGGGACGAGGCCACGGTGCGACGAATTGGGCGCTGCGGAATCCATGCCGCGCGAGACGGCTACATAATCGAGGGCAGACGCGGCGCTGGCCATGGCGAGGGTCAGCGACGCAGCAAAGAGCATGTCGGGCGTAGCAGCCCGCGCGAAGCCGATCGCCGCGACACTGGTGGCGAAGAGCAATGGCGCGAGGAGCGCCGGACTACGCATTGAATTCAGATCTTTGCTGTAGTGTTTCCAGCCGAGCCAACCGATGGTCACGGCAGCGACGAGAGCTGCGATCGCCGAAGGGAGGCGAGCGGCCCATTCGGCAGAAAAGTGCATGGCGAAGCCGATGCCGGCGATCCAGTAGTAGAGAATTGGCTTTTCGAACCAGGGCTGGCCGTAAAGCCGCGGCGTGACCCAGTCGCCGGTTTCGGCCATGGCGCGAGCGATCCAGGCATAGCGGGGCTCGTCTGGGCCGACGAGGCCGATGGCTCCAAGCTGAGCGAACAAACAGACGAGCGCTGCGACCGCGCACCCGAAGAATCGTGAGCCCAGTTGGCCGCTTCTAGTGGTCTTTGTTTCGGTCAAAGCGCATCGAGTCTAGCATCGGCGTGGGGATTTTGGTTTGGCTACTGAGCGATGCGCGATGTTTGATGGTGAGCGTCGTACGAACAGCGCTGCTCTGGTGCGTGTCGCGTGGCTCACGCATAATGGCTGGCCATGCGCGAGTGGGTTGAATATGCCACGGCCTGGTTGGGGCTGAAGGCGATGGGCATTCTGCCGCGGCCAGCCGCGCGCTTCGTGGGAGCGCGCTTTTCCGCGATGGCGTATGCGATTCGAACGCCGCTCCGGCGCGCGGCGATGCTCAATCTGGGCCTGGCGTTTCCGGACTGGAGCGAAGCCAAAAAACGAGACGCAGTTCGCGGGATGATTCGGCAAGTGGGATGGATGGCGGGAGAGTTTTCGCAGTTTCCGAAATACAGGCGAAAGAACATCGAGAGTGTGGTGGCGGTGGATGGATTCGAAAATTTCGATGCGGCGCGGCGGCGGGGCAAAGGCGTCCTTTTCCTGACGGGCCACATGAGCGCGTGGGAGCTGGCGCCGTTTGCGCAGGCGCTTTACGGATATCCGCTTCACTTCCTGGTGCGTCCGATCGCCAACCGGCGGGTAGACGCGCTGATTAACGGCTATCGGTGCCGTTCGGGAAACGAGCCGATCGAGAAAAATCGCTCGGCTCGCTCAATTTTGAAAGTGCTTAGCGAGGGCGGAACGGTGGGAATCCTGGCGGATCACAATGCCGTGCCGGAAGAAGGAGTATTCGTGGACTTTTTCGGTGTTCCCGCTTCTACCACGTCGGGCCTGGCGAGAATTGCGCTGCGGACGGATGCGGCAGTGGTGCCGGGATTTCTTTGCTGGGACGCGGAGCAGGGAAAATACCGGCTGCAATTTGAGCCGGCGGTGGAACTGACGCGCAGCGGAGATGAAGAAACCGATGTGGTGGCGAATACGGCGCGCTTCACGCGTGTGATCGAGGATTATGTTCGGGCGCACCCGGATCAATGGCTTTGGGTTCACAAGCGATGGAAGACGCGCCCGCCGGGCGAAAAGCCAATCTATCCATTTTGAAAATTCGCAGCGAGAGAGGGTCACATGGTAATGAGCGCCGGTGAACTCGCAAAATTGATCGGAGCAGCGGTGGAAGGCGATCCGAATGTGCGTGTGTCGGGAGTGTCGAGCCCCGAACGCGCTGGAGCGAACGATCTAATCTATTTGGACGCGCCGAAACATCGAGAGCGGGCTGAAGCGTCGCGCGCGAAATGTGTGTTGGCACACTCGGGCGTGCGGATGGCGGACAAGACGGTGCTTGAAGCGGCTGAGCCGAAGCTGGCGTTTGCGAAGGCAGGTAGCCGATTGGCCGTCGCGCCCACCGTTCACTCGGAAACCCACGCGACAGCAATCGTCGCACCCGACGCCAAGGTCGGGAAGACCGTATCGATTGGCCCTTACGCGGTGATCGAGCCGGGAGCGGAGATTGGATCGGGAACGATGATCGAGGCGTTCTGCTATATCGGGCGCGGGGCGCGAATCGGAGAAAACTGCCTATTGCATCCTCGAGTGACGCTGTACGAAGGCGCGCGAGTAGGAAACCGCGTAGAAATCCACTCGGGCACGGTGATCGGCTCGGACGGTTTTGGCTACGTGTTTGGCGATGGTCAGCAGTGGAAATTTCCTCAGGTGGGCGAGGTAAGGATCGGCGACGATGTGGAAGTCGGGGCCAACGCCACGATAGACCGCGGCTCCCTGGAAACGACCGAGATTAGCCGAGGAGTGAAGATAGACAATCTCGTGCAGATCGCTCACAACGTGAAAATAGGCGAGCACTCTGTGGTGGCCGCGCAGACGGGAGTTTCCGGCAGCGCGACGCTGGGCCAGCGCGTGGTCGTTGGAGGGCAGGTTGGAATTGCCGACCACTGCCGGATTGAAGATGGCGCGATGCTAGGTGCTCAGGCCGGAATTCCGAGCGGCAAGACGATCCGCGCGGGCCAAGTGGTGTGGGGGACGCCAGCGCGGCCTCTTGATCGATTCAAGGAGCAGTACGCTCATGCGTCGCGCTTGCCAGACCTCGTCGAACGAGTCCGCAAGCTGGAACAGAAGTTGGCTGGGCAATAGGAAGGCGAAAGGAGCGCGACGGCCCTTAGCCTGTAAGACACACGTGCGTATCGTCTCTGGCAGCCCGGCTGGGACTTTTCGTCATCTATCGGTTGGGTACGCAAACGCTGGTATGTTTTTCGTTGACCGAAGTTGCGATCCCAAAGATAATTAATACTGGGTGACGTTCCGTAACTGTATGTAAAGCTGGGACATTGGCGGAACGCAGATTTGCCAAGATTAGAAAGCTCTCTGCTGCGATTGACCTGTACGTTCGGGTAGGTTTTAGGGCACACAGGGAGCAATGATGCCGGCCTGCCGTCAACTTATGGGCCTGGGCGGAAGCGGGACGCTGCACGTCACAGACTTATGGCTGAAGGTTTGATAACGCCGGAAGTTAAGGTAGGCCTTGGCGCCTCCCGCAATGTTGCGGGAAGCGGCACGGCTGCTGCCGCCCCGCAGCGAAGCCCTGAGCCGCATGTGGAGCGCGCGGTGAGCCGCGGAGTGAATTGGCTCCTATCGGCGCAGAGCCAGCAAGGTTACTGGTGGGGCGAACTCGAAGCGGACACAACCCTCGAATCGGACTATCTGCTTTATCTGCACGTGCTCGGTCAGGCCCAGTCACCAAAGGCAGCAAAACTGGCGAAGTACATTCGCGACCGGCAGCTTCCCGACGGCGGCTGGAACATTTTCTACGGCGGACCCTCTGAACTGAACGCCACCGTGAAAGCCTGGGTCGGTTTGCGCCTCGCCGGCGACGCGGCGACAGCTCCGCACTTGGAACGCGCAAAGAGAAAAATCCACGAGTTGGGTGGGCTTGAGGCGACGAATTCATACGTCCGCTTTTACCTGGCGATGCTCGGAGGCATTGACCGGAGTATGGTACCGGCGATCCCGCCTGAGCTGCTTTTGCTGCCATCGTGGCTTCCCGTGAACCTGTACGAGATGTCGTCGTGGACGAGAGCGATTGTGGTGCCCCTTGCGATTGTCTACGCGAACAATCCAGGCTGGCGATTTCCGGAAGGGCTAACGGTAGACGAGCTGTTCAAGAAGCCTGGGGCAAAGGCGCCTTCGCTTTTGTGGGATCGCAGGATAATTTCGTGGAAGAACGTGTTTTTGGCACTCGATCGGATGGCGAAGCTGTACGAGCGATCGCCATGGAAGCCGCTTCGCAAAATCGCGCTGAAGCGAGCCCAGCGGTGGATGTACGACCGGCTGGAGCGAAGCGAGGGGCTGGGAACAATTCTGCCGGCGATGATGAATTCGATTTTCGCGCTGCTTTCCGAAGGACGTGAGGCGAACGATCCACTGCTGATGCGCGAAATCGATTATCTAGCTCGTTACGAAATCGAAGGGAAGGGTACGGTGCGCGTGCAGCCGTGCATTTCGCCGCTGTGGGACACGGCGATCGCCATGGTGTCCCTGGAAGAGGCGGGAGTGGATCCGGCGCATCCGTCGCTGTTGGCCGCTGCGCGATGGCTGGTGGACAACCAGATTCTCGGACCCGGCGATTGGCAGGTGAAAAATCGCAAGGGCCAACCTGGCGGATGGGCATTCGAGTTTCGTAACGACCACTACCCGGACGTGGACGATACAGCGTTTGTGTTGATGGCTCTGGCGCGGGTGGCCGATCCGGACGGAGCACGGCTTCTCGGCTCGATCCGAAGCGGGCTCGCGTGGCTGGTGAGCATGCAGAACAGCGACGGCGGTTGGGGCGCCTTCGATCACGAGAACAACCAGAAACTTCTGAATTACATCCCATTTGCGGACCACAACGCCATGCTCGACCCATCGACGGCGGACGTGACGGCGCGCGCGCTGGAATGTCTGGGCCAAGTCGGATGGCCCACGACACATCCAGTGTTGCAACGAGCGCATGCGTTCTTGCGCAGGGATCAGACCGCGGAGGGTTCGTGGTTCGGACGCTGGGGCGTGAACTACGTCTATGGCACGAGCGGAGTGCTGCGAGCGATGGAAGCAGCGGGACTTGCATCGACTCCGGAAGCGAAGCGCGGAATGGAGTGGTTGCGCTCGGTGCAGAACGCGGATGGCGGATTTGGCGAATCGATATTTTCGTACGCGGATCCATCGTGCAAGGGAAAAGGGAAGAGTACAGCCTCGCAGACCGCCTGGGGGCTGATCGGTTTGCTGGCCGCCGGCGACGAGAACGATCCAGCAGCGGTGCGGGCTGCGGACTGGCTGGTGTCGCATCAGAATGAGGATGGAAGTTGGGACGAGAATGAGTTCACCGGCACCGGTTTTCCTTGTGTGTTCTATCTGAAATATCACTTGTATCGGATCTCGTTCCCGGTTTACGCGCTGGCACGCTACGACAATCTGCGGAAGGGTCGGAGAAAATCCGCGAGCATTCAGGTGCCGGCCACCGAGCTGCAGGCTTCCAACGGGCGTCGTGGGTAACAGCGCAGACTGGGTTTGCCGCACGTTATGACCACGCTTGTCACCGGCGCTACCGGGTTCGTTGGGAACCACGTGGCCCGGCAGCTTCTGGCTGCAGGACACTCCGTTCGAGTTTTGGTTCGACCGACAAGCCAAACGGCGGCACTCGACGGTCTGGCCGTGGAGCGCGTGCAGGGCGATTTGCGCGACGTGCTTTCACTGGACCGCGCGATGAAAGGCGTGCGCCAGGTGTTTCATGTGGCGGCGGATTATCGACTGTGGGCGCGCAACGCCAATGAAATCTACGAGAGCAATCTCGCCGGTACGCGGCGACTGTTCGACGTGGCCGCGCAGGCGGGCGTCAACCGAGTTGTGTACACCAGCACGGTGGCGACGATCGCAGTGCCGAGCCACGGCGGAAAGCTTCCGAGCGAGGAGACACATGCCACGCTCGAGCAGATGGTGGGGCACTATAAGCGCTCGAAATACCTGGCCGAAGTGGAGGCCATCGGCGCGGCGGCGAAAGGGCTGCCAGTAGTGATCGTGAATCCGACGACCCCGGTGGGTCCCGGAGATTGGAAGCCGACGCCGACGGGAAAGATCATCGTCGATTTTTTGAACGGCAAGATGCCGGCGTACGTGGATACCGGATTAAATCTGGTTGCCGTGGAGGACGTGGCGGCCGGTCATCTGCTGGCAGCGGAAAAGGGACGAATCAGCGAGAGATATATTTTGGGCGCGCGGAACATGACGCTGAAGGAAATTCTCCGAAGCCTGGCGACGATTGCAGGGCGGTCCGCACCGCGTGTGCGTTTGCCGCATGCAGTGGCACTGGCGGCGGGATATGCGGATGAATGGATTTCGCGGTTGAGCGGACGCGAGCCACGCATTCCCGTGGAGGGCGTGAAAATGTCGCGGCACCGGATGTTCGTCGAGAGCGACAAGGCCACGCGGGAATTGGGCTATAGGCCGGGTTCTATCGAGGCTGCGCTGGATCGAGCCGTGCGGTGGTATGCGGAGCACGGGTATGTTCGCGGAAATTTGCGCGGAAAATCCTTTGCGCGATCGGCGGCCTGAGGGCGGACGTGAAAATACTGGTTGCGTTTGCGCTGGAGAATGAGTTTGCACCGTGGCGCGACCTGCGAAAATTCCACGCGGCTATGTGGGGCGGCGTTGACGGATATGCAGCGCAAATTGGAGGCGCGGAAATCGCGGTTGTGCTGACCGGTGTGGGACCGAAGCCCGCGGCCCGAAAGATTTCGAATGTGCTTCGTGGCGAGGCGGACTCGTTTGGCTGCTGCATTTCGTCCGGCCTGGCGGGTGGTTTACAGCCAGACTACAAAATCGGCCAAATTCTAGCTGCACGAGCTGTCGTATTCGGCGAGATTGAGTCGGATCGAGGCGGCGCGGTGACGAAGGGCAGCGAAGCGTTGATTTCATTTGCCGAGGAATTAGGGGCAACGCTAGCCGAGCATTTCGTAACCGAAGGACGCGTGATAACGCGAGCAGAAGAGAAGAAAGCGCTGAGCGAGGTCGCGGACGCGGTGGAGATGGAAAGCTTCGAGATCCTGCGCGCGGCGCGCGACAAGGCGATTCCCGCCGTGGCGATACGCGGAATCAGCGATGTGGCGGACCAGGATTTGCCGTTGGACTTGAACGATGTGTTCACCGACGAAGGGCAGTTGAGCATTCCACGGGTGATGGCCCAGGTGGCGCAGCGCCCGCAGGCGATGCCCGGTCTGATGAGGCTGGCACAAGACAGCAAGCGAGCGGCGA
This sequence comes from Candidatus Acidiferrales bacterium, assembly GCA_030037435.1. Taxonomy (GTDB): domain Bacteria; phylum Acidobacteriota; class Terriglobia; order Acidiferrales; family UBA7541; genus Palsa-295. Next base: position 12,547 of record JASHRI010000444.1, read on the forward strand.
CCGAGCTGTGTCGATTCCTGGATCGCTACATTGAGAGAATTGCAGAGGCTGCCGGGCCGCTGGAGTCGAAGGCGGCGTCGGGGTAAACCGGCGGAGACCATGAGCAAAGCAGTGGCACAGGTTGGGTCGCATGGATCGGCGGAGACCAGCGAAGGCCAGATGAGAGCGGGTGTCTATCGCGCGCCGGGCCGAGTGGTGCTTGAGTCCGTGCCGATTCCAGCGATCGGCGAGGGCGAGGTGCTGTTTCGCGTGGCGGCCTGCGGAATCTGTGGCACGGACATCAAGAAAATCCACCAAGGCTTCATCCAGCCGCCGCAGATTTTAGGGCACGAGCTGGCGGGAACGA
>JASHRI010000003.1 GCA_030037435.1 Candidatus Acidiferrales bacterium
GCCGTTTCAAACTCTCGCCCCGATTGGCCGCTCATGTTGACCGCAAACTCCAACATTCCGTCGCTCATCCGTCCGCATGATTCAGTTGTAGTCGCGCGCCGGACACGCCGACGATTCACCCACCATCCCTTGCTCACCAGAGGCTTGCCCCATGTCTTCCACGATTGAATATTATGCGCTGATTGGCGATTGCGAGACGTCCGCTCTCGTCGCTCGCGATGGCTCGATGGACTGGCTCTGCCTGCCGCGCTTCGATTCCGACGCCTGCTTCGCTGCGCTGGTCGGCACTCCCGATAACGGCCGGTGGAAACTCGCGCCGGTTGCTGAAGCGCGCATCAAGCGCCGCTATCGCCCGGGCACGCTGATTCTCGAAACCGAGTTTCGCACCGACGACGGCGTCGTCACGTTGATCGATTTCATGCCTCTGCGCCGCGGAAATCCGCAAATCTTCCGAATTGTCCGCGGCGACCGCGGCAGTGTTCGCATGCGCATGGATCTCGTCATACGCTTCGATTATGGCCGCACCGTTCCGTGGGTCACGCGCCGTCGCGATGGCGGGCTGCTCGCCGTTGCTGGTCCGCATCTCTTGTGCCTTCGCACTCCCGTTACTCTGCGCGGCGAGGGACTCCGCACCGTCGGCGAATTCACCATCGAGGCCGGGAAGACCATTCGTTTCGGTCTTCAATATGGCAGCTCTTTCGAGCCAGTTCCCGATCCGGTGCAATGGAAATCCGCTCTCAAAACCACCGAGAGCGAATGGTGCAAATGGATTTGCCGCTGCCACTATCGGGGACCGAACTCCGATATGCTCGAGCGCTCGCTGATCACCTTGAAAGCCCTCACCTACGCCCCCACCGGAGGAATTCTCGCCGCGGCCACCACTTCCCTGCCCGAGGAACCCGGTGGAAAACGCAATTGGGACTACCGCTACTGCTGGGTCCGCGACGCCACCTTTACCCTGCTCGCCTTGCTCCACGCCGGATACCACGACGAAGCCCACCGTTGGAAAGACTGGCTTATCCGCTCCGTGGCCGGCAGCGCCGATCAATTCCAGGTGGTCTACGGAGTCGCAGGCGAGCGCCGCTTGCGGGAGTGGGAGCTTCCTTGGCTTGCTGGCTATCAGGGATCTCGCCCAGTCCGTGTCGGCAATGCTGCCAGCGAGCAGTTCCAGTTGGATTTGTTCGGCGAACTGGCAGACGTCCTGCATCAGGCCTACACACGGGGCCAGAGAAACGAGAAATCCATCCACGGCCTTCAGCTCTCCCTGATGGACCACCTCCAGCACATCTGGAACAAGACGGATCGGGGTATCTGGGAAGTGCGCGGCCCAAAGCAGCATTTCACTCACTCCAAAGTCATGGCATGGGTGGCCTTCGATCGCGCTATTAAGACAGCCGAGCAGTTCTCGCTTGAGGCGCCCCTCCCCGCCTGGCGCGCCACGCGACAGAAAATTCACGACGATGTCTGTCGACTCGGCTTCGACGCTTCGCTCAACAGCTTCGTCCAGTTCTATGGCTCGAAAGAAACCGACGCCAGCCTCCTGCTGCTTCCTCTCGTCGGCTTTTTGCCTCCGCACGACCCGCGCATTCGCGGCACGATTCGCCGCATCGAAAAAACCCTCCTTAATGACGGCCTCGTCATACGCTATCGCACCCACCAGGTAGACGATGGTCTTCCCGCCGGCGAAGGCGCCTTCCTGCCCTGCAGTTTCTGGCTTGCGGATAATTATGAGCTTGTGGGACGCCACGCCGACGCGAAAAAGCTCTTAAAACGCCTTCTCGAGCTTCCCAACGATGTCGGCCTGTTGTCTGAGGAATATCACATCGAGAAGAAGCGCCTCGTCGGCAATTTCCCGCAGGCCTTTTCGCACGTGGCCATGGTCAACACGATCATCAATCTTCACACGCGCCGCGGTCCCGCACATCAGCGCTCCGGCCTGCATTCGGCGCTGCACACCAAAGCGAGCCGCTCGAAATCGCGCCGTTAGGTGCATCTCCTACGTCGTGCCATGCGCCGCCCGACTGGACGCCGCCTAGCCGGTCAGTTTGAATTTTCTTGATCGTGACACTAGCAGTTAGAATTCAAACTGACCCAGTACCGGACTCCGTAATCCATTGTAACTATCGCCATGGTGTGCCTATATTCGAAGAGTCCGCGGAACATACTCTGCTACTTGTTCCGGCCACGCAGAGTCTGCGGTGTCTTGTGTCTCGTGGAACAAGGACGCGCCCATGAAATCGCCGGCGCAGAGTAAGCGCAGCGCCGCTGTTCGTGTGTCCTTGGACGGCGGACATGCTTCCGCCGAAGACAATTTGCTCGTCGCAGCCATTGGCGCATCCGCTGGCGGCATCGAAGCTTGCTCCGAACTGATGAGAAATTTGCCGGCGGACACCGGCATGGCCTTTGTCCTGATCCAGCACCTCGACCCGAATCATCAGAGCATTCTTACCGAACTCCTCGGCAAGGAAACCAAAATGACTGTCAGGGAGGTCACAGACGGGATGCGCCTGGAGCGCAACCGTGTCTATGTGATCCCCCCAAACGCCAGCATGTCGGTTCTCGACCATACCCTGCGCATCGGCCCCCGCGAGGAAGCGCGCCGCGGCCACATGCCGATCGACCATTTCATGGGCTCGCTTGCGCAAGAACAGGGCATCCGCGCTATCGGCGTCATCCTGTCGGATTCGGGTAAGGATGGAACTCTCGGCATGGCCGAGATCCAGGCCCAGGGCGGTATCACGTTCGCTCAAGACGAGGCTTCCGCCAAGTACGACAGCATGCCTCGCAGCGCCGT
>JASHRI010000445.1 GCA_030037435.1 Candidatus Acidiferrales bacterium
TGGTCGTCTCGGAATTGTTCCGGGATTTCGTACGCGAAATCCTCGGCCGCGACTGCATATTCGGCGTATCCGCCATCCACGGTATAGCCGGTGAAGGCCGGATGGTCACAGAGATTCTCCGCGCCCGCACGGCAGTATTCACAGGTTTGGTCGGTGTGATGCAACCAGGCAATACCAACCCGCGCGCCTTTCGCAAATCGCCGAGCGCCCTCGCCAGCCTTTTCGACCACGCCCACGACTTGGTGACCGGGAATCACCGGCGATTTTCGCGGGGGAAGCTCGCCCTCAACTACGTGCAAATCGGTGCGGCAGACGCCGCACATTTTCACGCGCACGAGAACTTCACCTGGGCCCGGCTGCGGATCGGGAGTATCCGCGAATTGCAGCGGACTTTTTTCGACGGGCGCCGGCGCGCCCAGTAGACAAGCTTTCATAGCAGCACCGCGAGCGCAAAGCCGGCAGCCCAGCGACGCTCAGGCTGCCATATTCTCCCGGCTCGCCATCGTTGTGCGGCATCGTTCATGCATCCTCTCTTTGCATTGCGAGAACGAACCTACTCCCTTAACCAATTGTAGACGATTCCTTTGAGTCTGAACGGCCGAGTGAATCTCGGCGGCAGTCTTTAGGAAGTCGTAAGATGGAGGGGGTAATGAGTTGGTGGACGTGGCCGGGATCGAACCGGCGACCCCCTGCTTGCAAAGCAACGCGCCTGCCTTCCGTAACCTGAGTACCTTCAGACCCGCGACAGAAAACAAATCACTTCGAACGACTTCTGGGGTGTGGCTGGCTGTGTCTGGATGCGTGCGGTCGCTCGCACGGTCTCTACAAAAGTCTCTACAGTCGCTGACATCAAACTCGTTTCGCGACCCGTGGGGGTACGTCCGATGAAACTCTCACAGGAGCAAAGCCTCGGCAAATGCTTCGACCAACCCGGCAGTCCTGCGAAGGACTCGCCGGTAGGAACCCTGATGCAGAAGATCCATGCGGAATTTCCCAGCCTGGATTTTGAAACGATTCGAAGCGAGGCGCGCGAGGTTTTGCTTGGCTTCGGCGGCGCGCATCGCATCCAGGATGCTTACCGGCGATGGCTAAACATGCGTTCTGTCGCACAGAGAACTGTGAAGGCGCGATCTTCGCTGGCCGAAAGGGGTACGCGTCCAACGAAGGCCCTGGAAACGGCTCCTGCGAAATCTCTCTTTGGGGAGGTGTGGTCATGAACGCAACTCGCGCCGTCTCGATAAATTTGGAGGTGCCCTACGGGGCGGTGGTGGAAGTCTGCACGGTTGATGACCGCCCCGACATCGTTGATCTCTACCGCGCCTCCAATTCGGCATCGAGCCTCGGCGATATCCTGTTCGACTTAAACGACGCGAAACTCCCGTACTGGTCCGCATTCAAAGATCGCGAGGGCCGGATTCGTGTTGCCATGCTTCCCTGTACCGACGGAGTCGTATACGTCGTGGCGAATCCGCACGACCTCGGCTCGGACGACTTGATCGGAGGATTCGTCGAGCTTGCGCAGAGAGTTCGAGCGAGGCACGTGGCGCACGGCGTTCAAAAGTTCTTTGTGGCGTACGGGGCCGGTCTGGAGCAGTTCGGCGAAATTCTCGAGCGCGCGGGCTTTGTGGGGGCACCGTTGATCGTGCGCAGCATGCAGTTCACAGGATCCGGGGAATTGGCTAGGAGGAATTGACGATGGCTTATGACGACGATTCAATGGACGACGATCTGGAGCGGCAGTACCCAGCAGTCTCTCCGCGGCTTGTGGGCGCGGATTACGCGCCCGTGGGAGTCGGGTCGGCGCGTAGTAGCTATCCGGCAATACCGACTGGGTTGGGCATCGATGGTGCGAAGCCTCAAAAAGCCGCTCCGTCCTACCCGGTAGTGGCAGTTCCATCCCTGGACGAGCAGACGCTAGCTACGAGTTCATATCCGCCGGTGCGCGCAGGGGCTGGAGTCGCGCCACGGGACGACGAAATCGGCACCGCATATGCCCCGGTGAATACGGCTACTTCATTCGTGCGGCCGAGTGCGCCGGCCCCCGGACTGCCTCCGCAGATTTCCGATAACGATTACCCTCCGGTGATTCCGTCGGGTAGTGGTGGTCCGAACGCCGAGCGCGATGCGATGACAGGAACTCTGGCCGAGCCAAACAGGGCGGACTATGCGCCGCCGGTGCGACACGGATTCTGGGGAAAACTTGAGGATTTCGCGGAGAGGAGCCCGATTGGGCAGATCGCGCGGGAAGAGTGGGGCTTACCTGCAACCCGAGAGCTCGCGGCCGAGCAGCGATACAAGCGGGATGAAGCCGACTACGACAAGCTGATCAACCGCGGCACGGCAGCGGCGAAGGCCGAGCAAGACGCAGAGGACGCCGCATCGAAGCGGAATCTGGAACGGGCACAGGCGAATGAAGCGGAAGCGAACGCGGACGCGAAAAAGAATCCGCAGCCAAAGGAGGGGACCACGCCGGAAGAGACGGCCATTCACGACCTCATGACCGGCGGCGAGAATGGCCAGCCTCGCATCAATCCGGACACTGGCAAGCCGTACAACTACCTCGACGCATACACGGCAGTGAAGAAAGCGGGAGCGGCGCCGGCGAAGCAAGACGAGGAGGGCAAGGCGGTCAGCGATTGGCTCAGTGCGAACAATTTGGCTGACACGGCCGCAAACCGCACCAAAGCGCGCTCGGCGATAAAAGAGGGAAGCGAGCCGGGGAGCTGGAGCTTGCAGACCGTCTACGACAAAGACGGACCGCACACTTACCAGATGAATTCGAAAACGCGACAAATGGTCCCCTTCGAGGGCGGTACGAAGGCGAACCCGCAGGATGCGAGCGCCAAGCTTGACCAGTTGCAGCAACAGGCGACGACCAATATCCGGCAACTCGATGAAGCGCACCAGGCGGGGAAAGTTTCAGACCAATCGTATGTCGACCAGAGCATTCAGCAGTGGAAGACGTACGCGCAGAGCGTGCGCCGTCTGGGACAAGTGCCAACAATCACTCAGGATTTGGTGAACATGTACAAAGCAAAGTATGGGCCGGGCAAGTCGGCGATGCAGGCAGCGGCGAATGACGGATGGGCCTTTCCGGGGGTGCAGCAATGAGTGGCGATGTCGCACTCGATTGGGACAGCCCAGTTAGCACGCCGCAGCCACAAGCGGCGCCTGCCGCAGCCAGTGCCAGCGCTCCGAGCAGCGGTCTTGATTGGGATACGCCGGTAACGCACGAGCAGGCCGCAAAGCCGGGCTTCTGGCACGGATACAAGGAGACGTTCGGGCCAACGGCGATTGGATCGCAGGCG
>JASHRI010000053.1 GCA_030037435.1 Candidatus Acidiferrales bacterium
TGTACAGCAATGTAAACTTGAATCCGCGGGTCGTTGGTAGGACAAGAACACGCCCGAATGATTTCAATTTAGCATGATTCCTCGCGTTCAGGTGCCTGCGCGAGGCGTGCGCAGGAAATGCTAGAATCGGGCGCGCGAAAACAGGCGGCGCGAGCGATGAACGAAAGCGATCTGCGCAAATTTCTGGAAGCGGTGCAACGCGGCAAGGTGCCGATTGAAGAAGCCGTCGCTCGCCTGCGGCATCTGCCATTCGAGGATCTTGGCTTCGCCAAAATCGACCATCACCGCGCCTTGCGCCAGGGCTTTCCGGAAGTGATCTTTGCGCGCGGTAAGACGCCCCGTCAGGTGGCCGAAATCGTCCGCGGAATGTTGCGCGCGGGCGCGTCGAGCAATATTTTGATCACGCGCGCTGACGCGAAGACGTTCGCGGCCGTCAAATCGCTGGTTCGCCCCGCGAAAAATCTACAATTCCATGAGCTTTCCGGCGCGATTGTCATCGAGCGTAGCCGCACCGTGCACGGCAAAGGGTTGATTCTCGTCATCACGGCGGGCACCAGCGATATTCCCGTTGGCGAAGAATCGCTCGTCACCGCGCGAGCAATGGGCAACCGCGTGGAGGCAATTTACGACGTGGGTGTCGCGGGCCTGCATCGCTTGCTCGATCATCGCAAGAAACTTGCCGAGGCTCGCGTGATCGTCTGCGTCGCGGGCATGGAAGGCGCGCTTCCCAGCGTCGTCGCCGGCATGGTGGCAGCACCGGTCATTGCCGTGCCCACCAGCGTCGGCTATGGGGCGAGCTTCGGCGGCGTGGCTGCGCTGCTGGGTATGATGAACAGCTGCGCTTCGAATGTGAGCGTGGTGAACATCGACAATGGCTTCGGCGCAGGCTGCGTGGCGAGCGTAATTAATCGCTGTTAGACGAGCGCAGCGGCCACCGACGACGCGAGCTCGGCCTCTTCATCCGGCAACACAGTGCGGAGATCGAGAACCAGACGATCCTCGGCGATGCGCGCGATTACCGGCGCTCCAGCGGCTGGTTTCCGCAGCCGCTCTTCGAGCGTCGAGGCCGAGTGGTGCCGGCTCGTGATAGATACCACGTGTGTCGGCAGTTGCTGATCGGGCGTCGACCCTCCGCCGATCACGGAAAATCCCGCGCGCACTTCAACCGTCGCGTCGCGAGGCAGTGCCGGGCGCAGGCGCTGCGCGAAATCTTCCGCGCGCCTTCCGATTTCTTCCGCTGGCGTCCGAATCATACGCAGCGAAGGAATTTCATCCAGCGCGCCGCGGCGATAGGATTGCAAGGTTGCGCCAAGCGCAGCGATCGTGAGCTTGTCCACGCGCAGCGCGCGAAACATCGGATTCCGCCGAATGCGTTCCACCATGTCTTTGCCGCCCGCGATGATTCCGGCCTGCGGGCCGCCTAGCAATTTGTCTCCGCTGAACGACACCACCGAAACTCCCGCTCTGCAGCTATCGCGCACCAGCGGCTCGGCGACTCCACTCGGGGCAAGATCGGCCAGACAGCCCGAGCCGAGGTCCTCGAACACGGGCAGCTGAGCACGGCGACCGAGCGCCACCAGTTCTTCGAGCGACGGTTTTTCGGTGAACCCCGCCATGCGGAAATTCGAGGGATGCACGCGCAGCAGCAGCTTGGTGCGCTCGTTGATGGCGCGCTCGTAGTCGCGAATGCGCGTGCGGTTTGTGGTGCCCACTTCGCGCAACACCGCGCCGCTTTCCGACATGATGTCCGGAATGCGAAATCCGTCTCCGATCTCGATCAGCTCCCCGCGCGAGACGATCACTTCCGCGCCCTTTGCCAGCGTATTCAGCACCAGGAACACGGCCGCGGCATTGTTGTTCACCACGATCGCCGATTCGGCCCCGGCCAGTTCCGCCAGCATTCGCGCCGTGTGGACGTCGCGCTTCCCGCGCTCGCCACTCGCGATGTCATATTCCAGGTTCGAATACCGTCCCACAACCTCGGAAACTTGCTCGATGGCCGCAGCCGAGAGCGGCGCGCGGCCCAGATTCGTGTGCAGAATCACGCCCGTAGCGTTGATCACTCGGCGGAGCGACGGCGCCAGCATCGCTCGCACCTCAGTCACGGCTCGCGCCTCGATATCGTCTACGCTCAAGGCGGGCTCGTCGGCATTTCCCTTCAGTCTCGCGCGCAGTTCTGCAAGCACGCTGCGCACTGCTTCGGTCACCAGCCCGCGTCCGGCCGTTTCCACCAGACCAGCGATTGCGCGCCGGCCCAAAATCTCGTCTACGGACGGCAGTTCGCGCAGGCGCGCGCTCGCCTCCTTTTGCATCTTGGCCGCGGGTTCGGAAGAGGATGGCATCGGCAGCTATTTGAACACGCAGCGAACGGCAGGCGCAACCGTGGGCCGCCCTGGGGCTTTCTTTTTGCGACAATCCGCCTCGCGCGCCGGTTGACGCTGCGGCCATCCGCCCGTACGCTGAAATGGCACCCTTCCTCCAAATCCTATGCCGACAGTCGACGAGGATCTCAGCCAAATCGAGCGGGATATTCGCACGCTGAAGATCGAGTACGAGCAGTTCTTCGGCGGAGGACGCCCGCGGCCTCCTGCGGACACCCAGTGGCGCGTGGACAACCTGGTACGCCGTTACAATGAGCGGATCGGCGATCTGACTTTCGGCCAGCGATTTCGTTTCAACAACATCGCCCAGACCTACGCCAAGTATCAGGATATGTGGCGCAAAAAGCTGATGCAGAAAGAAACCGGCACAACCCAGCATCATTACGGCGCCGCCGCAAAAGCGATCGAGGCCGAACGCGCCAAGAAAGCCGCCGCGGAAGCGCCGGCTGCGGCACGCGCCGCGGGCGCCACGGCAAAACGCAGTGGCGCGGCGCCGGAAGCCGTTTTCGCAATGTCGTTTTCCGATCCCGCTAAGGAAGCCGCCAAAGTGCAGGAGCTCTATCGCAAGCTGATCGAAGCGCGCACCGAGACGGGAGAAAAAGCCGGCGCGCCAAGCCTGAAGGATTTCGAGCGGTTCGTCCAGCAGAAGACAAAAGAGCTGAAAGACAAGGGCGGCCGCGAAGTCGAATACAGCGTCCGAGTGGAAGGCGGACGCGTGAAACTGAAAGCCCGCATTTCGAACTGAAATTCCACCGCACCAATTCCCGCAGCGTTGCCCACGGCTCTTCCGAAAATCTTCGCGAACCTTTAAACTGACCTTCCCTCGATTTGGGTTCTTCCGGGAGGTACAGCCGTGGCGATCGAACGGGCTCTGATCAGTGTCTACGACAAAACGGGAGTGGCGGAATTTGCGCGCGAGCTTGATTCACTGGGAATCGAGATCGTTTCCACCGGTGGGACGGCGCGGCTGCTGCGCGACGCGGGAATTTCGGTGCGCGATGTATCCGATCTCACGGGCTGGCCGGAAATGCTGGGCGGGCGCGTGAAGACGTTGCACCCGAAAGTGCATGGCGGAATTTTGTTCCAGCGCGCGAAAGCAGACGACCGCAAGCAGGCGACGGAGCACTCGATCGTTCCCATCGATCTTGTCGTGGTGAACCTATACCCATTTTCCGCGACGGCTGCTAAGCCAGGCGTCACATCCGAGGAACTGATCGAAAATATCGATATCGGCGGGCCTGCGATGGTGCGTTCGGCGGCGAAAAATTTCCAGAGCGTGGGCGTGGTCACCGATCCCGCGGACTATGCCGCCATCGTCGCGGAGTTGCGCGAAAATCGCGAGCTAAGTTTGCAAACGCGTCTGGCGCTGGCTCGCAAGGCTTACGCGCGCACAGCGCGGTACGACGGCGAAATCGCCACGGAGCTCGAACGCTTGGCCGCAAACGGCAGCGTGACCATCGGGGCGCGGGAAAAATTGCCAGAGCGCATTCACATCGATCTCGAGCGGCGCCAGCCGATGCGCTACGGCGAAAATCCGCACCAGGCCGCGGCGCTCTACGTGCCGGCAGGGCGTCCGCCTGCGGGCTTTGCGGGAGCGAAGCAGCTGCAAGGCAAGGAGCTTTCGTACAACAATCTGGTCGATCTCGATGCGGCTTGGGCGCTGGTGTCTGAATTCAAGCGGCCCGCGGTGGCGATCATCAAGCACAACAATCCATGCGGCGCGGCGGAGCAAGACTCGCTGCGTGAGGCGTACGTGAAAGCGCTGGCTTGCGATCCGATTTCGGCGTATGGCGGCGTCCTTGCGTTCAACCAGCCGATTGACGCGCCCGCGGCTGAGGAGGTCGCAAAGCTGTTCGTCGAATGCATTGCCGCGCCGGGGTATGAATCAGCGGCGCTGGCGCATTTCGCGGCGAAAAAAAATCTGCGCCTCATCGAGATGCCGCGCGCGGCAAGTTGCGAAGAACTTGTGGTCAAACAGATCGCCGGCGCCATGCTGGTGCAACAGCCGGATCGGCACGAACTCACGGAAGCCGAGGTGAGCGTGGCGAGCAAACGCGCTCCCACGGAAGCGGAACGGCGCGCGCTGCTCTTCGCCTGGAAAGTGGCGAAACATGTGAAGTCGAATGCCATCGTGTTCGCGCGCGAAGGGCAGACCGTGGGCGTGGGCGCCGGACAGATGAGCCGCGTCGACTCCGTGAAAATCGCTGTGATGAAAGCAGCCACTGCCGGCCTGTCGCTTGAGGGAAGCGTATTTGCTTCCGACGCATTTTTCCCTTTTCCCGACAGCATCGAAGAGGCCGGGAAAGCGGGCGCGACGGCGGTGATACAACCGGGCGGCTCGGTTCGCGATGCCGATTCGATCGCCGCAGCGGACAAGCTGGGCATGGCCATGCTGCTTACCGGAGTCCGCCACTTCCGGCACTGATTTTCCTTCTTCGAATACTTTTCCTACCGATTTTCTAACCGATGCAGCGTGGAACCCACATTGAAAACGTGCCATCATGGCGGCGATGGATGAGCGCGCGAAACCGGATGGGTTGGCAGGATTGCGAGTGCTGTCGCTCGAAAGCCGGCGTGCGGCGGAAATGGCCACGCTGATCTCGAACTTTGGCGGGAAAGCCATCGTGGCGCCTTCGATGCGTGAGATTCCCCTGGAATCGAACACCGAAGCAATTTCTTTTGCGCGCGCGCTTGTCGAAAAGAAATTCGACATTGTAATTTTTCTGACGGG
>JASHRI010000054.1 GCA_030037435.1 Candidatus Acidiferrales bacterium
AGCCGGGTAGGTGTTCAGCTATGGCGCTGTGGCATTTGCTTTAGATGGCGACGTACCCCGCGATGTAGCTGCGTTCGAGGGGTACATCCACGCGAAAAGAAGAAAGGCGAGCGCGAACACGCCGAAAACAAGGACACTTCCTTCCGGCCCGATCGTGCCGCCGGTAAGCCACGCGGGACCATGAAAGCTCGAATTGAGCAGGTGGCCAACCGCGAAGTTACCGCTATCACGTACCGAATAAATGAAACTTTCACCGTAATCGCCTGCCGCATGAAATCCGATGGCAAACCACAGGCTGCCGGTTCTGCGGAGCGTGAAACACGCAAAGATTCCGAATGTGAATACGTCCAAAGCGCCGACCCATCCCTCGCCACGGTTGAACAGATGAAGTCCGCCGAAGATGCCAGAGAGTACAATCGCCGCGGGCCAGAATTTGATTCCTTGCGAGAGCGTATACTGCGCATAGCCGCGAAATACAAATTCTTCGGCGAGTCCAACCAGGACGAAGCCAACCGCCCAGAGCGCTGCGTATTTCGCGATTGCAACACCGGTGACGGCCAATCCACCGAAGCTGAAACCTCCAAGAGCCTTCATTGCGCACAGCTCAATGGTTACGAAGGCAAGACCCCAAATGATTCCGTTCCAGAAATTTTTCCCGAACGCACCGCTCAACGGGAGGCCGTAGGACGCAAAGTTTCCCTTCTCGATACGGCACATGATCAACGCGGCCAGCACCGCCGCGCCGAGCTGCACGAATTCGAACGGAATCTCAAAGGTGGGCGTGAGGGTCCCATTCCTGGCCTCTTTCCACAATTTCCCGAATGGCGTAAGAAGCTCCAGCACCGATATTGCGGCCCACGCAATTAGGACGAGCAGCGCGACGTAGATCATCAATCGCCATCCGGCGCGAAGGCCGCCAGTCGGCTTCGTGAATACCGAATGCCGCCGCGACGGGTACGGCGGCGGAGTAACGTTGTCCGGTGGCGCTGGACCAGCGATGGATCGGGAAACATTCGATTCAGAGTTCACAAAAGAAGCCTCTGGCGCTGAGTCGTACCACGTATTCCGCCTTCCGAAGTGCGAGCTTCAAAAGAGGGGGCCGGTTCGCCGAAGGATCGTGCGTCATATGAGTGCGTTCGTCCGGCATTCTTTGCCAGGACCAGTATACCGCCTTGGTCGAAGGCCAAAGTGGTAATGCGCGCACAGATCGAATTCCCTATAGACCGGTAAATGGGGTTACCCGGCTGCGCTGAGCGAATGTCCGGTTGCGGGAACAATCTCCATTCTCGGCCCGGCGAGGTCCTGCGAAGGTAGCGCCATGCGTTACCGTCCTTGAACCTAATCCTCAGGAGCAACTGGGCGATTAACGCGCCAATCGGAAACTGACCCACTACCAATTTCACTCTGTAGTGGAATTCTCCTTCACTACGTGTTAACATGAGTCGGGGCGCTTTTTGGCCTCGGAGAGGAAGGGATATGTATAGGGCTCTGGATCGGGACGACGGCTTATCACAGTTGTGCGATCAGTTCGCCCCTGGCCCGCGCCTGGTATCGCCGCGCAGGTCACCAATCATCAGTCACAAGACCCGGCCCACGACCCTTTCTAATCGAAACTCCCTTTCGAATAGAATCGCTTCTAAGTCGCTGAAAATAAAAGATCGGCATCAGTTCTATCCGAAACTCCTCTCGGGGGCCGCCAGTCTCGTCCCTTCTTCGCCTTATATTCGCCTCAGCTGCTGCACCAGTGCCGCCAAAATCGTGGATTTGACCGCATCCCTCGCGCGGCCTAAGATGATTTCTGAAGGGGAGGGCATTCGCGAAATGGACGAAAAGGCATTGCGCGACTATCTGCGCCGGTCTCTCGGTTGGCATGAGGCTCATGTCGACTGGAAAGGCGCGCTCAAGGATTTTCCGGAAAAAGATCGCGGCACGCGGCCCAAGGGATGCCCGCACTCCGGCTGGGAGCTGCTCGAGCACATGCGGATCGCTACCGAAGACATCTTTGAATTTTCGCGCGACGCGAAGCATGCCTCGCCCGATTGGCCCGTGGGCTATTGGCCGACATCGCCTGCTCCGCCCAGCACCGCTGCTTGGGACAAAAGCGTGAAGGAACTCGAACGCAATCTCGAGGAGATGGGGAAATTCGTCGAAAATCCGAAGACCGATCTCTTCGCCAAAATTCCGCACGGCTCGGGCCAGACCGTTCTGCGCGAGGCCATGCTGATCGCGGACCACAATGCCTACCATATCGGCCAGATCGTTCTGGTCCGTCGCCTGCTGGGTTGCTGGCCGGAAACGTAGCCTGCACTTCGCGCCTCGCATTTTGCGCACGCATCTTATGATTACGGGGATAAAAAAAGAGGGCTCAGGAAGAAAGGCTTTCGGAAAAGGCTCAAGGGATAAGGAATGACTCGGGAACAGGCGGTCGCGGAATCCGCACCTTCAAGAGAAGCGCAAGAGCGCATCTGGGAATCGTTTCGCCGCTGGGGATATTTGCAGGCCAATCTCGATCCTCTCGGCGATCTCGAACCGCTACCCATGCCCGAGCTTGATGTCGCGGGAACCGACGCCGAGGCCGCCCGCCGCGTCTACTGCGGCAGCATCGGCGTCGAATTCATGCACATGCCCGATCGCGAGCGCCGCGCCTGGGTGCAGGAGCGCATGGAATCGGAATCTCCCGCGCCCGATCGCGCACGAATTCTCGAATTGCTCGTCCGCGCCGAAGTTCTCGAACAGGTTTTGCAGACGCGCTATCTCGGCACCAAGCGCTATTCGCTCGAGGGCGAAGCCGCGCTGCTTCCGCTGCTCGATTCAATTCTCAACGCTGCCGCCGAGCAAGGCGCGGAAAAGGGCATGCTGGCGATGAGCCATCGTGGCCGCCTGAACGTGATGGTCCACACCGTTGGCCGGCCCGCTGCCGAAGTTTTTGCTCGATTTGAAGATGTCGATCCGCGCAGCGTACTCGGCAGCGGCGACGTGAAATATCACCTGGGCGCCACCGGCGATTTTCACGCCGCAAGCGGACACACCCTCGGCATGCACCTTGTCTCGAACCCAAGCCATCTCGAAGCGGTTGACCCTGTCGTTCTGGGCCGCACCCGCGCGAAGCAAATGCGGCGCGGAGAAAATGGCCGCAAGGAAGTGGTCGCCATCACCATGCACGGCGACGCGGCCTTTGCGGGACAGGGCATCTGCGCCGAAACGCTCAATATGGCCGCCATCCCCGGGTTCAGCGTAGGCGGCACGGTCAACATCATCGTCAACAACTTGATCGGTTTCACCACGACCACGCGGGAGGCCGTTTCGTCGCGATTTTCATCGGATCTCGCGAAGCGGCTGCCAATTCCGATTTTTCACGTGAACGCGGAGGATCCCGAAGCTGTAGTCCGCGTGGGCCGCATCGCTCTCGATTATCGCTATGCCTTCGGGACGCCGGTGCTCATCGATCTGATCGGCTACCGGCGCCATGGACACAGCGAGGTCGACGATCCCACCATCACCCAGCCCCTGCGCTATCGCAAGATCGAAGCTCATCCGCCGCTCTGGCAAATTTATGCGGAAAAAATCGGAATGGATGGCGAATCGATTGCGCGGCGCGTGCGCGAGGAACTGGACGCAGCGCAAAAGGAGGCCCTCGAAATTGAGCAGCGGCCGCCCATGCGCCGCCTGCCGCGCTATTGGGGCCAATATCGTGGAGGGCCGTACGAGGCCTCGTATGAAGTGGACACCGCGGTTGCCGAAAACTCGCTCACCTCAATCGGCGAGTCTCTGGTGCGTTATCCGGATGGATTCCACATCCATCCGAAGGTGCAAAAGCTGCTTGAACAGAGGTTGGACATGGCGCAAGGCAAGCGTCCAATCGATTTCGGTATGGCGGAAGCGCTCGCTTTCGGCTCGCTCTTGGAACAAGGCGTGCCCGTACGGCTTTCGGGACAGGACAGCCGCCGCGGCACCTTCAATCAGCGCCAGGCGTCGCTGATCGACACCGAGACCGAGGAGGAATATGTCCCGCTCGAGCACCTAGCGACCGACGGTGCATGGTGCGAAATTTGGAACTCGCCACTTTCTGAAGCCGGTGTGCTCGGATTTGAGTATGGCTTCAGCCGGGATTATCCCGAGGCGTTGGTTCTATGGGAGGCGCAATTCGGCGATTTCGCCAACGGTGCGCAGATCGTAATCGACCAGTTCATCGCCGCCGGCGAAGACAAATGGAATTTGCTGTGCGGCCTCGTCATGTTGCTGCCGCACGCCTACGAGGGACAAGGCCCTGAGCATTCCAGCGCGCGCATCGAGCGGTTTCTCCAGCTCGCGGCTCGCGACAACATTCAGATTTGCCAGCCAACCACCGCCGCGCAGTATTTCCACCTGCTGCGTCGCCAGGCTCTGCGCTCCTGGCGCAAGCCGCTCGTCGTTTTCACGCCGAAAGGCATGCTGCGGCATCCGGCGGCTTCTTCTCGCCTCGCGGATTTTTCCACTGGCCGCTTTCAGCCCGTGATTCCAGATCGTGGCGATGGCACCGCGGAACGCGTGCTGCTCTGCACCGGGAAAATCGGCCACGAGCTCGAAGCCGAGCGCGCTCGCCGCAAGGAAAATTCTCCCGCCATCGTTTTCGTCGAGCAGCTCTATCCCGTTCCGGAAGCCGAACTCGCCGCCGAGATGGATCGGCACGCGCAAGCGCGCGAATTCGTCTGGGTGCAGGAGGAGCCCGGCAACATGGGCGCCCGCGGCTTCATCGTTCCGGAACTTGAGCGCCTCGCTCGCGGCCGAGTCGTTCTCTCCGTCAATCGGTCCGACAGTGCGAGCCCCGCCACCGGCTCACACCGCGCGCACGAAATGGAGCAGAAAACCCTCATCGCACTTGCCTTCGGTGTCTGAAGCCATCGCGCGAGTCTCGGCGCAACAATATTTCGATGACAAAAATAAAGGTCGAGCGATGCGCGCTATCGGCGCGAGAGCATCACGCTTGGGAAGCCCGTCGCAACTGGCAGCAATTCCGTCGAGGAAAATCCAGCGTTGCGAAACATCCGGTCGTACTCGGGGAAAGTGTAGACGTCGCCGGCGACCGTGCTGCCGAGCATGGTCAGGGCGAACATCGCCGCCCGGGGAGGGCTCAGCCGATCTTCGTCGGGAACGAAATCTATCGTCGCGAGCACACCCTCCGGGGCCAGCGCGGCGCGGACTTTGCGAAGCAAGCCTTCGATTTCTGCGGGGCTGAAATGATGCAGGAAGCCGGTCAGCAGGATCACATCGTAGCCCGAGCCGAGGTCGATTTCGAAGACGCTGCCGGGCAGTCGATGGTAGCGAGCCTCGACTCCCGCCGCGCGCGCATTCTCCACTGCGACGTCGAGAACCATGTTCCAGTCCTGCGCGAAAATTTCTGCATTCGGATTCTGCTTGGCGACTTCGATGCCGAACATTCCGTGGCCCGCGGCGATGTCGAGTACTTTCCATTTCTTTCC
>JASHRI010000446.1 GCA_030037435.1 Candidatus Acidiferrales bacterium
GCAACAAATTGCGTTCGCCAGCGATTAGAACTGGAACGTCGCCGAGAACTGGAACTGGCGAGGATTGAGCATGGTCTCCGGCGTACCAAAAGTGGACGTCGGTTCAGACGGTATGAACAGGCTCGCACCTGTGGAGGTTGGGTCGACGGCTGCGATTGGGGTGAGCGCTACGCTCCCACCCGGAGCCGTTATCCCTCCGTTCGGACACGCCACCGCCGACGACCCCGCCTGAATTTCTCGCGAGACCAGGTCGTTGTAGTGCCTCGGTATCGCGCCGCAGAAAACGGGCGAGCCATAGATCGAGAACACCTGGTCCACGTTGGGCCGATTCAAAGCATTAAATGCGTCCACGGCGAGCTGCAGCCGCAAGCTCTCCCGAAGTTGGAATGACCGTGCCAACCGGAAATCCCACGAATAGAGGGGATCGCCAACGTAGGTGTTTCGAGCAATCATCGTCTGACAGGTCGCAGTAGATGCGCAATGTGTGCCGGCCACCAACGGGCCACCTACGCGGTCCACTGAGCCCGCGGCGAAGTCGTTGAGTGTTGGAGACCCATAGTAGATCGTAAAGGGGCGCCCAGATTGCAGAGTGATGATGCTGCTGAACATGAAATTCCGCCACCAGCCGTGGCTGGGTGCGGTGGCGGTAAAGTTGGCTACAAAGTGATGCCGCGCGTCCTGGTTTGAATTTCCACGCTCCGCAGCATAGTTGAACTGGTTCACAGGCAGGTTGATGAACGTAGTGAAATTCCCGTCGTCGATCGTGTGCGAATAGGTGTAGTTCGCGGTCAAGTTGAAATAGCTTCCGAAACGTTCGATCCCGGTAACGGTCAGGCCATTGTAGGACGCATTCGCAACGCCATTGTTGTAGTCGAGAAGGCCCGCGCTGATTGTTTGCAAGCCGCTGCCCAAGGCGCCGGCAAACCAGGGACCGAGACCCTGAAGAGCGCCTGTGCCTGTGACTGGTGTGCCATTGGAGCAGTTGGAGAAGGAGCCGTTCGCGTGGAGGAATCCCTCACTCCATTCCCCCAAAGGATCCGTGGGGCCGCCATTTGCACTCAACTCGGAGGCGGTCCACGACGTCCCGAGCGGGCAAGGAACGTTGATGTTGTTTCCTCGCACCAGGCGGTGTCCGCCGACGAACAGGTAGCCAACATTTAGCGCAAAGCCTCCCCCGAACTGACGATCAACTTCAGCACTGGCCTGTTCAGCGTAAGGAATCTTGCTGACATTGTAGTCCATGCCGCCAGTGCCGATGCCGCACTCATTTCCGCCTATCCCGAGGAAGCATGTGCCGACCAACGAAACTGGATTTATTCCGTCGTAGCCTCCGCTCTGAATGATGCTTTTTCCGAATGGAGCCGAGGTTGCGCCCGCAAATCCAGCCAGTTGGTAACCTTGATATGCCATGCCCGCATTCGTCATAGGAAGGTTCTGCGGAAGGACTCCGGCAGCACTGCAAATAGCCGCGACATTCGCTGGCGCGTGATTGCCACAGAGATAGCCGGGGACGGTCTTCTGGGTGTTTGGCACAAAGAAGAAAGTGAGGTTGTAGCGGTCATCAAACATGCCGAATCCCGCGCGAAGCACAGTCTTGCTGTCCGGCGAATAAGCCAGACCAATGCGGGGCTGAAAACCGCGGTAGTCTGGGGCCACGTATTGTGCGAGACCGGTTTCGACATCCCAACGGAGCCCATAATTGAGAGTAAGCTTAGGAGTGAGTCGCCACTGATCCTGGGCATAGAGTCCCCAATACCCATGGTCGATGACCTTGCTGTAGTTGTTAAATAGCTCCGGCGGATATGCGTTTGCCCAAGTCGAGGTGTTCAGATTCGTTCCGTTCGACGCCAAGACAAGGGGAGGGCCGGCTTGAAATGTCGGGCTGGTCGGCACGGGGACGCCGGCATACGCAACTATGACACCTTGATCGACCGGTCTGGTGTCGCCAGCAAGGCCAGTGCCTGCTACCGGACACCCGCTAGCCTGAGCCAACAGTGGGTTTGTCGGCGGAGTTCCCCCTGTCTCCCAAGTTGGTCCGAACGCGTAGTAATTCGAGAAGGCAAAGAGGCAAGGAAGACCTGCCGGTATGATCAAGCGCACCGGGGTAAAGCCGGGAAAGTTCTCCAGGCTATTAAGCCAATTGCCGTCTGCTCCAAACTTTGCAATGTGGTTGCCCTTGACCCACGATATGGAATCTGAAAGCTCCACGCGGGTTTCGTAGAGCCTGTCATTGGCGCCGAAGTTGTGGCCGAACTGGAGGTCGTTCGCCAAGTCCAAGTCCGGCTGGCCGGTGGCGCCAGGGAAATTATAGTGCCGGCGCGCGTACTGCCCCAGCAGGGTGTTCACCACGTTGGGTGACAACACGGAATTCAGGGTAGCGAAAACTGACTGATCGCGAGTGAAGAGATTTCGGCCCGCGCTGGGAACAGCGATGCCTCCATCATCAAGGGGTTGCCCGACAAGCTCGCCGGTGGCGCGAACGTCTTCGATGTTGTAGCGGATGGCGAGGCGATTGTTCGCATTCAGTTGCTGGTCGATTCTGGCGAAGCCGCTGTCGTCATTAAATGTGTTTACAAAACCATTGAGAAAGTTGAAAGACTGCTGCGGAGTCAGGTTCGTACCGCATACCGTAAGCGCTTGAAAACAGCCTTCGGGAGCAAGTCCCATCTGCTGTTTTGCAAGGTTAATTAGCTCGAGATTGCCGGTTGCAGTGGCGTCTCCGGCGACCAGACCCGGCGCAAGCAGCGGTGATTGGGCACTGCGCTTGCCTTCATAGTTGACGAAGAAAAAGGTCTTATCCTTCTTGATTGGTCCGCCGACGTCGCCACCGAACTGATTCTCGCGCAGCGTTTTTGGCAACGCAAACGTTGTCGCGGTGGCCGCCGGCTGGAGAAGTGAGCGCGCGTCCGTGGCGCCGTTTTGCAGATACTCGTAAACCGATCCGTGGAAATTGTTGGTGCCGGATTTCGTCACGATGTTGACGATACCACCCATGGCGCGGCCATATTCGGAGCCAAAGCTGTTATTTACCACACGGAATTCCTGCACAGAGGCCTGCGGAGGCGTAGCCCGCTGAATGCCGCTGGCCGAATTGACGAAATCCGCGCCGTCCACGGTAATCGTATTGCTGAACGATCGCATGCCGCCAAAAGAAATCTGGGTTACTTCAAACTCAGTGAACACGGTGCCCAAACTGGTGCGGCTGGTGGTCACACCGGGAGTCAGCAACGCAAAGTCCGTAAACACACGGTTGCTGGTGGGCAAGGATTCCACCTGCTGCGTGCCAACAACCTGGCTGATTTCCGTCTTTGTCGGCTCAATGTTGGGGATTTCCGTGGTTACCACAACCTTTTCGCCTTGGGACGCAACTTGTAGGCTGACGTTTGCCGTCGCGTATTGGCCGACGGAAAGTACGATCCCGGTCTGCCGGTAGTCTGCGAAGCCGGTGGCTGTAACTCTCAGATCGTAGGTGCCGGGAGGCAAGTTAGCGATCGCATAAAATCCACTGTTGTTCGACGTGCCTGTATAGCTTGCGTCAGTGCCAGTGTTCTGCACGCTGACAGCCGCGTTTGCCACCACGGCGCCGCTTGGATCGGTCACCGTTCCATTCAGCGTTGCCAAGTTAATGGCTTGAGCGTAGGCGGAACTTGCGCAGCCGAGCGCAAATGCGATCGCGAATACGAACAGCAGCCCAAAACGTCCCTTCATCAGACACCCCCTCGATAAAAACTCCCGGCAATCGTGGCCGACTACCGGATCCCCATTTCGAATCTAAAGTGTTGTTTTTGTATCGCTTGCATGGATTTGTGTCAAGCCGTAACTCGAAATAATGGCGCGTTTAAGTGAACCGTTGAGCCCCTAGCCCCCACCCAAGGAACCAGTCAAACCACGCATTTGACCTTAGGGTATCGCGCCCGACGGAGCGGTTCTATCCTCAGAAGGAATGACCATCTATCTCAGAGAGAACCGACCCGGCAGCGTTCCAACTTCGCCGATCCGAATATATCAGCTAGCCATTGGAGCGTGCATACCTGGATGCGCTAGCCGTTGCTGGGTTTCCGACTGACCAACCGCCACATTCCACTCGCAATTCACGAGGAGATATGCCAAATGTGCGCTTGAAGCAGCGGCTAAAGTGATTTGAATTGTTGAAGCCGCGCGAATAAGCGATTTCCGTGATCGACCGGTCCATAAGGCCTGGGTTTAGAAGGTCTCCACGGCAACGCTCTAGCCTCTCCCTCAAGATGTAATCCGAGATCGAGACATTTTCAGACTCAAAAATCCTATGAAGGTAGCGCTTGCTGCAGTGCGCCGCACCAGCCACTTGGGCAATGGACAAATCCGGATCGCCCAGATGGCTTGAAATGTATACCTTGACCCGCTCCCGAAGCGTATCCCTCGAATTAGTACTGGCGCGCTCGTCCGAAATGTCCAGCAGGGCCAAACGCGTCATCTGGGCAACAATGTCGGCCACATCCTGGCTGGAGCGGCTGTGTATCTCTGGCAGTTGATCGAAAGTCGTCGAAATTAAGCTCCAGATCAGTTTGCCCAGGCCGCGATGGCCCGGAAAGCGGCGCAATACCAGATCGCGAAGGTTGGCGCTTCGCGGCAGAACCTTGTCTCGCGGTATCAATAAGATCGATAGTTCGGCGCGCCTTGGCATCGTCACCGAATATGGCCGTTCCGCATCGTAGATGGTCCATTCTCCGCTTCGCAGAGGAGTGGCGCGGCCGTTCTGCTCGATCAAGCTCGCGCCTTTAGTTTGCAATACTGCTTTGACAAACGCGCGGCCTTCCGGTCGAGCAATCGGATCGGTGCGGATCACGCGGTGCGGAACGAACGAGGAAAGCCGGCAAAAAACCAGATCGCCGACGTTGGTGTATTCGAAATTGGCGTCGAATGGCTCGCGGCTTTGCTGTTCGAGCCGCAAGGTGCCAAACAGAAAGCTGGAGTTTGTTTCCCAGAATTCGCGCCGGTCCGACACCTTAATACTGCTGGTTGACACGCTTCTGAATGGCGGTGCGAATGCGCTGAGGGCCAGATGGGCTGTCGCCTGCATGGCGGTTCTGCCACGAATACTATCGAAAAAAACTTAGCGCTGTCTAGAGATATTGAATGCTGTAGGTCCCAGAGAGCGCCTAGCGGTCAAAAGGGTACCGCAGCGCAAAGCCCAAGTGCTTATTGCCCAAGCTCTTTGCGCACGATTTTCGTACCCTCCACCATGGATTGCAGCTTCGCAAAGGCCACGTCGCGCGGCAGATGGAATAATCCGCAATCCGGCAGGATAGCCACGCGCTCGGCTGGCACAACTTGAAGCGTCTTGCGAATGCGCTCGGCGACGATCTCCGGTGTCTCGACCGCTTGGTTCTTTACGTCGATCACCCCGGCGCCCAGCTCAAATGGAGGGGAGAATTCGCGGAAGAGATCCAAATCTTCTCCGCCGCGGCGCGCAAATTCTAGGCTTAGCTGCTGCACCTTTGCGCTGAGAATTTTTGGAAACAGATACCGATAGCTGCCTTCCCAAGATGGTTTTCCATACCTATTGCCGTAGCAGATGTGCACCGCGATCTTGGCTCCCACTCCCTCAACCAAGGTATTCAGCACCCCCACGCCCCAGTTGATGTCCTCAGGAAAACCCGAGTAGTACGGTTCGTCGATCTGGATGTAGGTGGCCCCGGCCTTCACCAGTTCCTTAAGCTCCATATTCATCACCCGCGCGATGTCCGTGGCCAGAGCTTCTTCGGATGGATAGTACTTGTTGCGAATCCTCTTGGTCAGCGAATGTGGACCCGTAATACAAATCTTCGGCTGGCGTTCGGTGTTGGCCAGCAAGAACTTGAAGTCTTCCGCCAAGCCCAGCGACGCCATTGGAATTTTTCCAACCACTTCGCTGTCATAAAAGTCGTAATAGAACTTCTTCGATGAACGGTCGATTTGTACTCCCGGCAAGCGCTCGACGAAATAATCGATCAGATTGTCTCGGCGGAGCTCTCCATCGGTCACGACATCGAGCCCGGCCATTTCCTGATCCTTGATCGCGGCCTTTACAACTGCATCGTGAATCTCGTCCAAATCGTGCCGACTGATGCGGCGCGCGAAGTAATCCGTCTTTAGCCGTTCCAGCCAGCCAGGCATCGAATAACTACCAACCATCGTAGTGGGAAGAATGGGAAGCTTCATGAGCCTTACTCCCGTCGAGTCGTATAGAGTACGGACGTCTTCGATCCGGTCCTGTATTGAAACGGCACGAAGTGCAAATCGTATCCCGCGCGCTCGGCCACCTCACGCAACAGTGCTCCGTTGACCCAATTCACGATGGAGCCATCCAACTTGCCGGGACCGTGAAAGCCCATCGAGTATTCGTGCAGGTCGGTCACAAAAATGTCCTGCACGTGTAAGTAGCCGCGCGGATGTAGCAGCGGCAGGGTATTGCGAAAGCTTTCAAGCGCTCCTGTACTTAGATGAAAGCGCAGGTCATTGGGTGCAGACTGCAAGATATCTTCCAGTTGTGCTGCGCTCAATCCCGCTGGATAGGAGACATCCGGCAAATCCAGCGCGTTCACCAATCGCTCTTCCGTCCGCAGCGCTTTCCACACTTCCATCCAGAAAACCATCCCCTTCGCTTTGTCCGGGAGACACTCGGGACCCACCTCAAGCAAGCGATTCACCGTCCGCGCCATGTCCTTGATCTCCAACCCGCACGCCTCGGCGATTCTCGCCGCGTCTGGTGGAGGGATGTATGCCCGTACTTGCACCCAATAAATGCGGTTGTCGCGCCAAACGAGTTCCTCATCCGGCAGGTTGTCGTAGGTATTCGTCGAATGCACGTGCAGGATCTTGTGCCGCAGAAACGAAAGCGTTTTGATGGGATCGAGGGCGTCGAGCGCGATGAAACTGCATAGGTCGATGTGCTGTTTAACGGCCGGCCGCGAACGTTCAAGTGTCGTCAGTGAATAGTCGCCCAGCAGGAATCGCAGCCGAGGATAGTAATTTGTCCCTCGCTCCTGATCGAGTGCGCAAAACTTGTCGAGCCACAAACCGGCCCGCGTTCCCATGCCCACGCCAATTTCCAGAATGAACACTTCCGCTGGCAGCTGATTCTTACTGTCCAGATCCTTGAGCAGCTTCCAAAATTCATCCGCGGAATGCGCGATCGCTTCGATTTGGTGTCCATCCGATTTGCCGCCGGGCAGAGCCTGTTCGTATTTTCGGCCGGTGGCGTTTTCCCAGTCTTTCAGCCGCTGCCAATAAAGACGATTAAAGTCCCAGGCGATGCTGTTGCGAAACGACTTGAATTCCTCGAGGTACACGCGACCCGGGACATCTTCGCTCTCCAGGCGTGCAGCACAGATTCCCTGCTGCAGGATTTCGCGCAGCGATCCGGGGACGACCTGTCTCGAATCGATACGGATCTCCATGGCGGACGAGCCATTGTGGTTTCCCGCCGGCCACGTGATTGTTACCGGTTCTCGGAAGTTTTGTTTGTACTGCAGCCAGTCAAGATAAATCCGAAGGCGCGCGAACTGCGTCGGCTCTAGCTGCTTTTCTTCCAGCAACGCGAGAACGGTGTTGACCACCTCGCCGGTCGTAGTTGCGGCGCAGTCGCGCCGCGTATGATTAAGATGCAAGATCATGATTTGATTTCAAAGACGCCCGTGCCCGGATCACCCCCGGAGCACTGGTCCTGAAGCGAGTCTGTCTTTCCCCGGTGGCAGTATAACCGTTCGGGCCACTTCACGTGGACCAGACACAGTACGCCCTCAGCGCATCTGCCGCAAGGCCAAGTGTTTTGTGTGGGTCACACGCTCAGGTGGTTAGTCTCGCCTTCGACAGGCCGTGG
The DNA here is from genome assembly GCA_030037435.1 of Candidatus Acidiferrales bacterium. Taxonomy (GTDB): domain Bacteria; phylum Acidobacteriota; class Terriglobia; order Acidiferrales; family UBA7541; genus Palsa-295. The sequence continues at coordinate 7,841 of JASHRI010000446.1, forward strand.
CCTTCCAACGCCCTTAGGAGTTCGCGATGTCCGAAGGCAGCGGCGGGCGAGGCAAAGCCAGTCTGGCGCGGAGGTCCAAGGGTAAGGCTATGCGCCGCATACGCCTGCATTAAGCCGGTCTGGCGGTAACAGCACGTCCCAAATAGCACGCACTGTACGAAATCTGTCGACCCACGCCCCACCACCACATCGATCGTCCGCTGTTCGCGCGAATTTTCCCGGGGAGGCGTCCCGCTTTGCACTGCGTTGGCCATCTCCGCCAACTTTCGCTCCTGTTCCTCTTTCGGCAGAGGCCGAATCGTTTCCTCGAAATTCTTTTCCGTTGCCAGCACCCCTTCCATAATTTGACGGTTTAGCAACCCTCCGAACGACCGCACATTCGCGACTTGCGGATGATTCTTATACCACACCGGATGCGGAAATCCCCCCCAACTAAGCGCGAGTTGGGTTCGGATGTAGCCCGGAACCACCACCTCATAGCCTTTTGCGCGGGTCCAGGTCTTATAACGATTCTGCTCCAGATAATAGCCTTCGGTTTGAATCACCGCGAAAATCGTCTGCGTTGAGCCAAACGTCGGTATGCCGTCGAACATCGTCAGAATCTCCAGCGTGTCGATGTTCGCTGCTTCCATACACATTCGCGCGGCCACGTCGCTTGGCGCGGACATGAACGCCATCGCTGGCGCGAGCAGCAATCCTTTGGCTGCAAACTTCTCGCCCCACTTTTCGGCTAGGTCGCGGTGCCACGCTTGTTCACCCGAAATGTCGACATAGTGGCAGCCCGCTCGCAGGCATGCCTCCACCACCGTGGGCCCGTAATAAATGAACGGGCCAACCGTGTTGCATACCACCTTGGCACCGGTGAATAGGCTCGCCAGCTCGTCCACCGTATTGGCCACTTCCGCCCTCTCGTAATCCGCCGTTTCAATCCCCGGGACGTGATTCATCACGTCCTGAATTTTTGTCTTGTTGCGCCCGGCCGCGATGAATGGCACGTTGTATTCGCGCAAGTATTCGGCCACCAGACGTCCCGAAAATCCACTCGCACCGTATAGAACTACCGGCCTTTTGCTCGCCATTCCTCTCCTCCCCCTTCGATCGATATTCCTACTATCGGCCGATACTCCCAGCACTTAAGCATTCGTCCGCCGCTTCGAACCGCCACGAGAGCCTTAATCCGCTCTGGTCAAACCGCAGATTTTACGATAAAGTCCCGCCCCGGCTAGTAGGAACCTTTTTGCTACCTGGTATCGTGGGAGGCTTCCGTGAATGACCTCGAGTGCTCAGTCAAGCTCACCGCCGAAGTAATTGGCGGCAAGTGGAAGCCGCAGATCCTCTATTATCTCGAACGCGGAACGCGCCGCTTCAGCCAGTTACAGAAGCTGATACCCCACACCACCAAGAAGATGCTGACAAAACATCTCCGCGAACTCGAGCGTGATGAGGTGATTCGACGGAAGGTCTACGCACAGGTGCCTCCGCGCGTGGAATATTCTCTTACCCGGCACGGGCAGAGCCTGCGGCCCATCCTAAGAGCAATGTCCGCATGGGGAAAAAGGCACCGCGCCCGCTACGGGGCGAGAAAGAAATAGCGCAGGTGTGTTGCCCAAAGTTCCTGCTTGCGACGGTCGACGCGTGTTATAGACTCTTGCCGTCTGCGCCAGACGAACATTCTTCGTAATTTCTTCGCGTTGGGAGGTTTCCATGCAGCCAGTTGCAATCCGCGATGAACAGCTATTCATTGATGGGAAGTGGACCGGCGCACTCGACGGGCAAACGTATCAAAAGAAAAATCCATATACAGGCCAGGTGGTCTCTCAGGTCGCCGCGGCGAAGCGCGAGGATGCTCGTCGCGCCATCGACGCCGCTGCCGCCGCGTTTCCCGCATGGAGTTCCTCGGCCCCAGCCGTCAGGCGCG
>JASHRI010000447.1 GCA_030037435.1 Candidatus Acidiferrales bacterium
GCTCAAGCGAGCATCGGAGAAAGATATCTTCGTTGGCGGCGCCGAGCTGGCGGGACTTGCGCTCGAATCCAATCTCGTCGACGAATGTCACCTATTTCTCAACCCGGTGATCGTCGGTGGCGGAAAGCCGGCCTTCAGGGCCGGCTTGCGACGGGATCTCGAACTCCTTGAGACGCGGCGTTTCGGCACCGGAGTAATCCACTTACGCTGTCGCATCCGAGGCGTTACTCCGTAGGCGCCTTTCACCACGGGTTCCTACGCCCACTTGTCGATTGACACGCTTACCGTGTAGCTCAGGCTGCCGCCCTGGAAAAACGCGTTGGTCTGTCCGCCTGCCACCACGATGTTGATGTCATTTTCGTGCGGCCAGCGCGGAATGATCGCGTCGTCCGGCAGCTTGTACCAACTGGCGTAGGGCTCCTGCCCCTTGAGCGCCCGTGGATAATCGAATCCATAGGCGAAGTCGCGGGCCTTATAATCCTTCACACTCTGCGTGGTGTTCTTATAGAGCCAGGCAATCAATTTTTCCTTCGTGTCGTACCCGCGCTGTTTCAAGCTGACCGCGACCAGCGGATCGGCCACCACCAGCCCGCCGAAAAATCCGGTGAACACGCTGAAAAGATCGCTGAACTCCTCCTCATGTTTCGGATCGTCCGCGCTCGTTCCCTTCGCTCCCTGGCCCGGCACAATGCCAAGGCCGCGGAACAAGCTGACTACGTTTTCGTCCGCCTTGAACCCTTTCTGCACGTGAAACGGCGTCCAGGGACTCGCGCCTTCATTCTCCGCGATGATCAGGTTGTTGTAGTTCAGATTATTTCCCTGCGAGCCCAGGTAGGTGTCGCCGGGTACTCCGCCGTTGCCCAGATTTTTCGACACTAGCGTCCACGCCCGTCCAATCGCGGCGTTGGGCTGCGCAAAAGGACCGAGCGCGCCGATACCGTAGTTCATGTTCAGTTTGTCGCGAATCGGCCCGTTGATCACCGCTGCGTAAGCGAACGAGTTCGTCGAACTCATCAGCGAAGGCGTGCCGCTCGATGCGATCGCCAGCACCGTCGGCAAATATTCCGGACGGCACCCGGCCATCACGGCATTTATCGCCACCTGCCTCACCGTGTATTGCCACGGAGCGTACGCGCCTCCCGCCATCCGCCCGCAGACTTCGTCCGGCTTGCGGCTCGTTCCTTTCAGCATCGCGTCCACGCGCTCGTCGGTGGGCAAAATGATTGGCAAAAAATCCGTAAAACCGTTGTTAAGGTAATACTCCTGCAAACCGTCGGCGGTGTCCGTAAATGTCGGAGGACCGACGGATGGCTGGATGGTGCCTGTTCTCTTTTCTTCCGCCGAAAGCGGCCGCGTCAGACCGTCGACAATCTCCTTCATCATCGGCTTGCCGCTTACCGGGTCCGGCCCTTCCACATAAGCCCACAGCTGGTCCATCGTCTTGCCCCACACCGGATGCGGAGTGAAGGTGATGCGCAAATCCGGCATTCCACGCTTCGCAACGTTGAGGATGGCGAGTTCTTTGAAGGCTTGCGTGACCAGAGGAACGGTGGGAATTCCAAGCTTTTCGCACGTGATGCAGTGACCGACGGTCGCTGGCGTGCACGTGCTTCAATGGCCGATGGCCATGATCGCTGCATTGCCTTTGGTCTTGATCTCCTGCCACAGCGCGGGATCGTCTTCCGCGTATGGACCCGCCTTGCGCTTGAACACCGTTTTCACGCTGGGCATGTTCTTGCCGAACCACACCTGCATCTGTTGCAGCAGGTATCCGCCGCCCATGAATCCCGTGTCGACCAGATAGATCGTTTTACCGTCCAGCGTGTCGAGCCGCGGCGCCATCGGAATCAGCTGAATCGCGGGAGGAGTGCCCTTGGGATTGGCCGCGGTGATTTTCGCTGCGCCCGATGAATTGCCGGACGCGACCTTCTCCGCCTTCCCGTTTGCCGGGATTTCCTTTGCGCCAGCCGTGCCCGCCAGTAGCGCCGGTGAAAGTCCCAGCAGCGACAACATTTTTCGTCGATTCATCGGGCACCCCGCTCTCGAAGATTTCGCCCTCGTTGTGGGCAATATACCCCGCGCCGCCACCGTGCGCAATCAACGACGAGCCGCCACGCCGGCAAGGCAGGGCGTCACCACAGTTCTCGCCCCTTGCAATCGGCTTCGCGGGTACTAAGATGAGTGTGTGCGTTTTTTGAGCAGTTCCGGCCGCGCCCTCGGCCCCGGCTTCCCCCAGCCGGGCATAGGGAACTTCGGCCCGCTTTTTAACCGCCAAACGCTTCGAATAGAATCCCTCCTAACTCATTGCAAACAAACGCCGACCCCAATTTCTAATCGCCAAACCTTTCTCCCATGAAACCCGCCCCCACCATCCCCACCGCCTCCCCCGCCGAACTGCGGAGGCATTTGTTTTATGAGACGTCGCATTCGCCGTCGCTCGCGGATCTGGTGGGGTACGAAAAAGCGCGCGACATCATTGACTTCTGCTTCATCGCCAATCCGTATTATCCGACGCCCGAAATGCTCGAAGATTTGCAGCGCAATCTGCCGAATCTGATCAAGTCGTATCCGTCGAGCAATCCGCTGATGAGCCAGCGGCATCTCGCGGCCGTGCTACACGTCGATCCGGAAAATCTGATCATCGGCAACGGCGCCACCGAGTTGATCGCGCTGATGAACATGACGCTGATCGATCGCATCGCCGTGCCGATTCCCACCTTCGGCGAATACATCGAGAAACTAAAAGATCAGCGCGACGCGGAACTCTATTCGCTCGATGCGAGAAAACGCTACGAACTTCACCTGGACGACTATCTCGCCTGGGCGGACCAAAGAAATCTGAAATCTCTGCTGGTGATTAATCCGGGCAATCCGACCGGGCAATTTCTCCCGTTCGACGAAATGGTCGACTTTCTGGAGCGCACGCGCAATCTCGAATTGGTGATCGTCGATGAGTCGTTCATCGATTTTGCCGGCGATCCGGTTCCAAGCCTTTTGCCGGTGGCGGATCGCTACACGAATTTGCTGATCGTTCGAAGCATGAGCAAACATTGCGGCGTGCCCGGACTGCGCCTGGGCTACTGTTACAGCTCGAATCTATACATCCTCAACCGTCTGCGCCGTTTTGTGCCCACCTGGAATCTGAATACGCTGGCGCAATATTTCTTGTCTCTGCTGCCGCAGAGCGATGCGGCTTATCACGAAGGACGCAAGCGGCTGATCGAAGACGTTCGCTGGCTCTCCAATGCGCTGCGGTCCATTCCACAGCTCGACGTCTATCCCACGGGCGCGAACTT
>JASHRI010000448.1 GCA_030037435.1 Candidatus Acidiferrales bacterium
TCGATCGCCTCCGGCCTGTCGATCGCCATCGAGGCCGCGGTGGTCGCGGGCTCGAAACAGCCAAGGAGAAGTGACATGGCCAACATCGGTTCGTTCAAGAAGGTCGGCAACGAGTTCCAGGGCGAGATCGTCACCCTCAGCGTTCAGACCAAGGGCGTCCGCATCGTGCCGGAAGCCAACCGCAGCGGCGACAATGCTCCCAGCCATCGTGTCTTTGTCGGCCGAGTCGAAATCGGAGCCGCCTGGTCGAAGCGCTCCAACGAGGGCCGCGACTACCTATCGGTCAAGCTGGACGATCCCTCGTTCAACTCTCCGATCTACGCCAACCTCTTCGACGACGAAGACGGCGACGGCTTCACCCTCATCTGGTCGCGCAGCCGCCGGCAGAACGGAGACTGAGCCGATCCCGCCGCAACGCCCCGCCCGGACCTCCGGGCGGGGTGCTTCTACCGCATCCGTCGCGGTTCACGATCCGCATTTCTTACTGCTCGGTCCCGTCAGAAGCTCTTTTGGACCTATTAGGCTGGATCCTCGTGCTCGGCGTTCTCGCGTCGGCGCGCAAATTCGGCTTGCCATTCGACCGACCAAGGTTCCAACCCCAAATACAGCGTTTGCGTCGCATCGCAGAGTTCAAGCAAACTCGAGAGGGGCCGCCGCGCATCGGCCCACTCCTTTCCCTTTCCGGACTTATCCTTCCAACATGACGGCGGTCCGAACGTAGAAAACAGCTCCGTTCCGGTCAGCAACAAGACGCCGTGTCGCGGGCGATCAAGCTTGCCATAGGGTCGGCAAGCTTTGACAAATGGAAGAAGCAACGCTTTTTCCTCGTCCGAAAAATCATCAGATAGGGTTGCAAAGACAAGAACAGCGTCGGGAAAGCTGTCAGCGATCAATTGCATCCGGTCGATGTCGCGCTGCTTGAATTTATTGAACGTCTTGCACTCGCCGAAGACCCATTCCGTCCGGCGTTCCCAAAACGCGGCGTTTCGATAGAACATCATGAAGTCCGCCTCGAGGGCCTTGTCGTTGTGACCCTTGGCGGTAAAGCTCAGTGCCGTCGTTGTCGCCGGATGATGATAGTCCGAGAGGAAATTGACCGTGAGCAGCACGGAATAGGCGCCACCGCCGCGCTTCGGCGCCGCAAACGGGCCGAGGCTCCGATAGGCCCACTGAGCCTCCGGGTTCGGAGAAGTATCCGCGGCTTCCTGGTCACTGTCCGGCAGCGACGTAAAAGGACCAGAATTCTTATAGGCCCATTTGAGTTCACCGGAGGGATTGTGGATCGGGAGCCTAAACGAACTGAGACACTTCGGGCATTGGACCTCATAATCCACCACGTCCAGCGCGTACCAGGATCGTTGCGTGCAGACCGGGCAAAGGACTTCCAGCCCCAAGGTGAAAATCTTAGCATCGGTATAGCGCTGAGCGAGTCGGTGAAGGTCAACCTGGATCGCGCGTGCGGCGTCGATCTTCTTCATCTCAGTGAAGAATGTTTGGGCAAGATCCCATGTGCCCGAGCGGGAAAGCTTTTCCAGATATTCAAGCAGATACCGGCTCTTCAGAAGGCTGATTCCGACGGGGCCGCCAAGGTGCCGCATCATTTGGTAGGCGATATTGCCAGGCGGCGAGATTTTGAATTCCGTCCAGCCTTTTGATTCCAGCACGCTCGCAACGACATCGCTCGCACTCGGCTGGCTCAACGGAATGGTCCAGTCGGCATGGTGCCCGAGAAAGGTCAGGCCGTTGGAGCCGACCCGCCACTCGTCCGGTAGCCCGAACCCGAAGAGCCGGCTGACGGTCTGTTCGTCAGGCGGGATGACAGCCGTCCCAAACTCCTTCAGCCCGTATCGCTTGATTTCGAGATCATTCGCGTAGGTCTGCCCCTTCCGGTAACCAGGCTCCAGGAATGACGGCGCGAGGGCCGCGATCTGAAGCGATGAGGCATCGTCGCCAATGGCCGTCGTGCGGCTGTCAGCGACAAGTTGGGCGCAGTCGAGGTGGCCCCTGACATGTGTGAACTCGTCCCACATGGACGGGTACCAGAATTGGCAGGTCATGATTTGTGTCGGACTTTCGCGCAACGTGTCGATCAGCGCCCGATGGTCGTCCTCAGAGATCGACCGCCCCTTCACGACGGACACACGGTTCTCGATCGGCGAACCACCGGTATCGCGTTGCTCGTGCTCGGTGATAAAGCGGCGAGCGACGGCCTTAGCCTGTTCCGACTGAGCGACAGCCTTAGGCAGCGGCAGCACATCCCAACCGACAGCGCGCAAATTCCAATAGTCGATAAGATCGAGGGCGTCGATGTGATCAAAGTAGAAAATCGCGGAGCTTCTGGCGCTGCGCGGAAGTCGAACATCGAGGCCGTAGCTGCAAACGTGACGCCGGAAGAGATGCGGTCCCGAAGGATATTCGAGGAAATTGTCAATCGTCACGGCGGGGCGGTGCGTATCGACGGCCTGTAGCCAGCGCTCATAGAGGTCGCCGGCACCGGCCGGGATGTCGCCGAAGATTGCCGCAAGCAGAGGATCAATCGGTGCTTCGAACGTCGGTGCGAAGACCTTCAACCCGTCGCGACGCACGAACTTGAATTCGTGGCGCGCAATTTCGGAAAGAAGCTCAAAGAGCCCGATGCCGTAGCCTGGAATTCCCTTGGCGGCAATCGGCTCAGTGACATCGTTTGCCGAGATGACCAGACGCCCGGCGCTCTCGAATTTTGACGCTTCGAGCTTGCCACAAGCCACAAGGATATCGGGATCGAATGAGCGAATGTAGCCGGCGAGAATATTTTCGGGCGCGGGTGGGGGTAACGGTACATGCGACCAGTTTGTGGGCGTCTCCGCGAAAATCGGAATGATCGGGTTGTATGTGCCGCCCCACAAAAAGGTATTGATGCGAATCGCTTCAAGTAAAGCGTCGTGGTCACCAAGCTCAACAAGGATTGCAAATTTGAGTGGTCTCAGTGTAACCGTGGCTTGCCCAAAGGCCATGACGTTCTCTCGGTCTCGATTCTAGCCCCGAGCGGCGCCCCTGTCAGATCGCTGCCGTGGCGAGCAGATCGCGCGCAACCATTTCCGCGAATGAAGCTACGGCCAAACTGGATTGGTGTCTAACCGGATCGGCGTGGCTGCTATAGCTATTATCTCGCCCGCGTTCGGTCAGTCGGGCAACTGGTGCCGGCAACCGTGACGGTTAGGGTCTACGGCCATCAGCCACCGTTGAACCGTCGAGGAACGACTATTATAGTCGTATTTCTGGTGCGCGCCGACCGTCTGTCGGAGGTGATCATGGATGATCACCGGCCGACAAGTTCGGGCCGCGCGAGCGCTGCTGAACTGGACGCAGGAGATGCTCGCAGAGAAAGCCCTCGTGGCGCTGACCGCGCTAAAGCGCCTGGAGTCCGAACGCGGCCTCCAGGTGCATGAAGGTACGCGCGATCAGGTTCGGCGAGCGCTCGAAACCGCCGGCGTACTGTTCATCGATTCGGACCGCGGCCGCGGCGTCATGCTGCTGAACGAAATACCCACACAGCCCGCACGGCGCGGCTCCCGCGTCCTGATCTGAGCGCATATCGTTGGACGGCAGAAGGCATCGATCTCGAGGGGGCCGATAGATGCAGTCACCGCCGCCAAACCCGCCGGTCTCCGACACCGCTCCCAGCGGCGGCGTGCTCACCGGCTATGACGAGCAGCACCTCGTGACGTATCTGCGCCTGCTCGACGCCGAGGCCGAAGGAGCAGACTGGCATGAGGTCGCGCGGATCGTTCTACACATCGATCCCGCGCAGGAGCCCGAGCGCGCGCACCGGGCCTGGACCTCTCACCTTGCGCGCGCTCGCTGGATGACCGAAAGCGGCTATCGGCATCTCCTTCGGGGTGGCGCACCGCATTAGCCATCCCCGTTCCTTGCAGCCACGGCAACGGGCGTTGCCGGCCCTGGCCATACGGGATCAGTCGCTGCGCACGTATTCTTCAGGCAAGCCGAGAGATCGGCTGCTGACGGTGGAGACGACGCCGATGAGCCGTGCCGATTGGCGGGCTCCGGGCGCGTATGAGGAACTGCGGTCGCTCGACGCGCCCGGCTTTGCCTGGGAATACCTACGTCGCAACCCTGACTTTCAACGGGACCGCGCGAGGCTTGAAGCGGCGGCTCGCCGTCGAATTCTGAGCGCCGCCGAAGAGGATGCCTTCGCGCAGCGCTGGGGGGTGCGATTTCGCGAGTGCTGCCGACACGACCGATCCCAGTTCGGTCCTGTGGACAGCGAATGCCCTCCCGAGTGTGATTGCCCTCACGGACCTGCCCGCTGAACTCGCCAGCCCCAACCTGATCCTTCAATCGGTGCCGACGGATGCCGACATTGCTGCTGACGGCAATGAACACGTGATCGACGTTCGCGGCGAGCGGCTCCGCCTCCATTTCGATGGAGCGGTTCCGACGTCACCAGCAGTTGTCCTTCCGTTGGACCGGCTTCTGGCCGTTCGACTTGCCGCACTGTTCCGCCTTTCGCGTAGCCTCGCAGGCC
>JASHRI010000449.1 GCA_030037435.1 Candidatus Acidiferrales bacterium
ACCTCGGCATTCAGCGCGGGGTCGTCCGCGGCAAACCCGCCAGCCTTAAGCCGGTAGACGGTGTTAACGCTGGGCATGTTCTTCTTGAACCAAATCGAAATTTGATTGAGGAAGTGGTCGGCGCCCGGGAAACCATCGGAGATGAGGTAAATCGTTTTTCCGTCGAGGGTGGTGAGGCGGGGCGCCATGGGAATTAGCTGGATCGCCGGAGGAGTCCCACGCGGGTTGAGCGCCTCGATCTTAGCCGCACCCGAAGCGACTTTCGGAGCTTTTTCCTTTTTCCTCAGTTCTGCTGCTTCCAGGTTTGCGCCCGCAAGCAGTGCCGGTGAAACGCCGAGCAACGAAAGCATCTTTCGCCTATTCATGATGACTCTCCTTTATCGCGCACAGCACGGCCCCACAATCGCATAAGCGCCTTCCTTTGCGGATGTTAGCGACGCGCCGAGTATATTGTCAAGGATGAGGGCGGTCTGACATACCGATCCGTGAATGGATTCGCCAGTCAACGCCGCAAATGCGCGCCGATCTATCAAAGTTGACTTTCCCGACGGTGCTGTTCTATCTTGAGCCGGACCTTCTTCGCGCCCAGATTTTCGAGCTGGATGCGACAAGAATGTCTGGCCCCGAACAAAGCGGCCGGGACCGACGCCAGATGGGCCGGGTCTCGCGGATGGGATCGCGACGACGAAATCCTGCCGATTCAGGCCGAGTTCATCGATTACGACCACCCGATGCTCGGCACCCGCCTGACAACTGGTAGACGTGCCCAGCGGGGATACCGTTTCAGCGACCTTTTAGGGCCGGACGATTGGCTTGCCGACGACACGTGACGCGGAGGAGACGTGGTAGTGACAACGAATCGAGGTTTGCATGGCAAGTGAGCCGATCACGGACTTGGCGCACTTAGGCCATTTGGAATTGCTGACTCCGAAGCCGGAAGAAAGCCTGCGTTTTTTCCTCAACGTGATGGGGATGACCGAGAGCGGCCGGGAAGGCAACTCGGTTTACTTGCGCGCGTACGATGATTACGAGCGCCACACCCTGAAGCTTACAGCGTCGAAGCAGGCTGGCATGGGCCACGTGGCCTATCGCACGCGAAGTCCAGAGGCGCTCGAGCGGCGCGTGGCCGCGCTGAAGGGATCCGGATACGACATCGGCTGGAACGACGGAGACCTGGCGCACGGACCTGCGTTCGTTTGCCAGGACCCGGACGGCCACAAGATCGAGCTTTACTACGAGACGCAATGGTATCAGGCGCCGCCAGAGTTGCGTCCCGCGCTGAAGAATCAGGCACAAAAATTTCCCGCGCGCGGCGCCAATGTGCGGCGGCTTGATCACTGGAACGGCTTGGCCGTCGACATCGAAGCGAACCGCGAATTTTTCGAACAGTATTTGGGCTTCCGGTTGACGGAACAAATCGTTCTCGACGACGGCTCCGAAGCCGCCATGTGGATGACATGCACCAACAAGAGCTACGACTTCGCCTACACGCGCGATCACACGGGCACCAAGGGCCGCTTTCATCATGTCACCTACGCGGTCAACAGCCGCGAAGAAGTGCTGATTGCGGCGGACATCTGCCTGGAAAACGGCGTGTACATTGAAACGGGCCCGCACAAGCACGCCATCCAGCAGACCTTTTTCTTGTACGTTTATGAGCCTGGCGGCAACCGCGTGGAAGTGGCCAATGCAAGCGCGCGCCTGATCTTGGCGCCTGATTGGAAGCCGATTCGCTGGAGCGAGGCCGAGCGCAAAAAGGGCCAGGCCTGGGGCCTGAAGACGATCGAATCGTTCCACACATACGGCACGCCTCCCGTGGAAGTGGCCTCGAAAAAATGAGGCGCAGCGGGAACGCCCCGGTTGCGCTCCGCGAATTCAGGCGACGCGTAATTCCAACAAGAAAATCCAGCAGTATGAAGCGCATCAGCAAAATTTTTCCCTGATGACGGAGGAACCGAAATGAACAAACCCGTGGTGGTGCGGCATGTGGAACAGCCGCCGGCCGATGCAGTTGCGGCGCTTGAAACATACGGCGTTTCCACCGTGCACGAAGCGCAGGGCCGCTGCGGGCTGCTGGCGTCGTACATGCGACCCATTTATCCCGGAGCGTCGATTGCCGGGGCCGCGGTGACGGTCTCATTGCCGCCAGGCGACAATCTGATGATCCACGTCGCCGTGGAAATGTGCCAGCCGACCAACATCCTGGTCGTGGCGCCCACTTCGCCCTGCACGGATGGATATTTCGGAGAGCTGCTGGCCACGTCGCTGCGATCGCGCGGGGTGAAAGGGCTCGTGATCGAGGCGGGAGTTCGCGATGTCGCTCCGCTGACGCAGATGAAATTTCCGGTCTGGAGCCGAGCGGTATGTTCGCAGGGAACGGTGAAAGCGACGCTCGGTTCCGTGAACATTCCGATCACGTGTGCCGGTGCGCTGATCGATCCAGGCGATGTGATTGTTGCGGACGACGACGGCGTCGTCGTAGTGAAACGCGCCGCCGCGCGCGAGGTGGCCGCGGCCTCCGAACAGCGCGTTCGAAAGGAAGAGAAGACGCGCGAGCAGCTAGCACGCGGTGAGCTCGGCTTGGACATCTACGGTTTGCGAGCCAAGATCAAAGAGCTTGGCCTCGAGTACCGTTAAGCGGCGACACGCGGGCTGCCATGAGCGAATTGAGCGAAACCGAGCGGCGCAATGCCGAACAGGCTTGCCAGGCTCTGGCGATTGAATACGCCGAGATCGTGGACACCCAGGACTACGCACGCCTGCGCGAAGTTTTTTCTGAGGACGCGCTGTTCGTCCGCCCAACCAGTCCCAATGAGCCGATCCGCGGCATCGACAACATCATCGCCTCATTCACTTCGCGTCCGCGCAATCGCGTCTCGCAGCATTTCGTCTGCAATGTGCGTGTGACGGTCGAATCGGCGGACGCGGCGGCCGGGTCGTGCCGTATCCTGTTGTATATTGCGGACGCCTCGGACCCGGAAACGCCGGAAGGACGCCATGCCGCCGCGAAGCAGTTGATGGGCGTCTATCGCGATCGCTTTGTGCGCACGAAGAATGGCTGGCGCATTGCCGAGCGGCGTGGCAACACCCTGATGCATACTTAAAGTGTGACCATCATGGCAGCGAAATCCATTCAGCACATCGCGCTTGTCGGATTCGGCGAAGTCGGAGGAATCCTGGGACACGATCTGGCGGCGCAGGGCATCAACGTGTCGGTTTACGACATTCTGCTCGACTCCCGCGAAACCCGCGAGCCGATGCTCGCGAAAGCGCGCGACGCCAAGTTGCACGCAAAAGAAAACCTCCGCGACTGTTTCCAGAATGCGGAGCTGGTGATTTCCGCCGTCACCGCGTCGTCGGCTGCAAGCGTTGCGAAAGGCGCATCTCCGCTGCTGCGAAGCGGGCAAATCTTCCTCGACATCAATTCCGTTTCGCCAGAGACGAAGTCGTCCATGGCAAACGAGGTCGATCGCGGTGAGGGCTGTTTTGTCGAAGCGGCTGTGATGGCTGCTATATCACCTCAGCGATTGAAAGTGCCGATGCTGCTCGGCGGAAAGCATGCCGCCGAACTGGCAGAACGGCTGCAATCCATCGGCATGAATGCGACGGTCGCTGGCGACCGGATCGGCGTTGCGTCGGCAATCAAGATGTGCCGCAGCGTGATGATCAAAGGTCTGGAAGCATTGACCGTCGAGAGCTTGCTCGCTGCGCGTCGATATGGAGCGGAAGATGCTGTGCTCGCGTCGCTCGCCGCCACATATCCGGATATGGGATGGACCGATC
>JASHRI010000450.1 GCA_030037435.1 Candidatus Acidiferrales bacterium
GGACAACAAGGCCACCGTTCGCGCAGTGCAAGCTGATTTCGATGAGGGCAACATTTCTGTAATGCACGGTAGCGCGCTGACTCCGGGCGAACAAGTTGTGATCGACGGAGCGGATAAACTTCAGGATGGATCGATCGTTAGTCCGCACACGATGACTGTGAGTGGCACGTCTGCGAACGGCCCGGTATCTGGTCAGCACCCGTGAGTCCTTCAAAGCCGTTCATTCTTCGTCCAGTCGCCACAGCGTTGCTGATGGTTGGCATCCTGCTGGCCGGCGCTGTGGGCTACTTGCAGCTTCCTGTCTCTGCACTACCGCAGGTCGACTATCCAACAATTCAGGTCCTGACGTTCTATCCCGGCGCTAGCCCGGATGTGATGGCATCGGCGGTGACTACACCGCTTGAGCGGCAATTTGGCGAGGTGCCGGGCCTGACGCAGATGACCTCCACCAGCTCGTTCGGCGGTTCATTGATTACCCTCCAGTTCGACTTGAAAGAAGATATCGATGTGGCCGAGCAAGAGGTGCAAGCCGCCATCAATGCCGCCACTACCTATTTGCCCAAAGACCTGCCGAATCCGCCGTCGTATAGCAAGGTGAATCCCGCTGATACGCCGATTATCACGCTCGCACTCACTTCCGATACGCTGCCGCTCGATAAGGTGGAAGACTACGCGGATACGAATCTCGCCCAGAAAATTTCGCAGTTGTCGGGGGTCGGCCTGGTAACCATCAGTGGCGGGCAGAAGCCGGCCGTGCGCGTACTCGCGAACCCCACTGCGCTGGCCTCCTACGGAATGAGCCTGGAGGATCTTCGCACCGCGCTCAGCAATGCCAATGTCGATCAAGCCAAAGGAAACCTTCAAGGGCCGCGCCAGTCGTTCACCATCGAAGACAACGATCAGCTTTTGACCAGCGATAAGTACGCGCCTCTCATCGTTGCGTATCGGAATGGCGGGCCGGTGCGGCTTTCCGACGTAGCGGAAGTGGTGGATGGGCCGGAAAACACCACGCAAGCTGCCTGGATGAACACGAAACCTGCCGTGATTCTCAATATCCAGCGCCAGCCCGGAACAAACATTATCGGCGTCGCCGACCGCGTGAAGGACCTTCTACCACGGTTGCAAGCTTCGCTACCTTCCTCGATTCAGGTGACGACCCTGACGGACCGGACGATCACGATTCGAGCGTCCGTCAAGGACGTTCAATTCGAACTGATGCTCACCGTGGCTCTGGTCGTGATGGTGATGTTTCTTTTTCTGCGCAGCGCTACTGCCACGATCATTCCCAGCGTTTCCGTTCCGCTGTCGATCGTAGCCACGTTCGGCGTGATGTATCTGGCCGGCTATAGCCTGGACAATCTCTCGTTAATGGCTCTCACCATTGCCACCGGGTTTGTGGTTGACGATGCCATCGTGATGATCGAAAACATCGCCCGCTTTATTGAGGGAGGCGATACGCCGCTGCAGGCCGCGCTCAAAGGTTCCGAACAGATCGGTTTTACCATTCTCTCGCTAACGGTCTCTCTGATTGCCGTTCTGATCCCGTTGCTTTTTATGGGCGACGTGGTCGGGCGATTGTTCCGCGAATTTGCCGTCACTTTGGGCGTGACCATCCTGGTTTCAGCGTTTGTCTCGCTTACGCTCACGCCGATGATGTGTGCGCGCCTGCTGCGCCACGAGACTGTTTCCCAGCAGAGCCGTTTCTCAAAAGCCTCGGAGCGATTCGTCAACCGGCTGATCCAAAAATACGGTGAGTCGCTCCAGGTTATTTTGCGTCACCAAACCGCTACCTTGATCGTCGCGGTTGGAACTTTGGCGCTGACGATCCTCCTTTATTACTACGTGCCCAAGGGATTTTTCCCCGTGCAGGACACCGGAGTGATCCTGGGCGTGTCGGACGCTCCGCAAGCCATTTCATTTCAAGCGATGGCGCAACGACAGCAGGCCCTTGCTGCGGTCATTTTGAAAGACCCTGACGTTGACAGTCTCTCGTCGTTTATCGGAGTGGACGGCACGAATATGACGCCCAACAGTGGGCGCATTCAGATCAATCTGAAGCCTCGAGATGACCGCAAGGCCACCGCTTCAGACATCATTCGCCGCCTCGAGCCAAATCTAGCAAAAGTTGGCGGCATCACATTGTTCATGCAGCCGGTGCAGGATCTCAGTATCGAAGATCGCGTGAGCCGCACGCAGTATCAGTATTCCATCGACGACGTCGACCCACAGGAGCTGGCGCAATGGGCTCCTCGGCTGGCCAGCAAGCTGGCTGCGCTGCCCCAGCTTCGCGACGTGGCTACAGACCAGCTCGATAATGGCCTCGGCGCGAATTTGGTGATTGATCGCGACACGGCGGCGCGCCTGGGAATCCTTCCGGCGACCATCGACAATACGCTCTACGATGCCTTCGGCCAACGCCAGGTCTCGACGATTTTCACGCAATTGAATCAATACCACGTGACCCTACAGGTGGCTCCGCGCTTTCAGCAGAATCCCGATGCGCTCAAGGATATCTACGTTGGTTCTTCCAACGGCACGCAAGTCCCGCTAAGCGCCTTTTCGCACTTCGAGCAGCAGACAGCCCCGCTGGCGGTCGAGCATCAAGGCCAGTTTCCCGCGGTTACGCTGTCGTTCAACTTGGCCCCGAATGCGTCCCTCGGCGACGCGGTCGACGCGATCAATAAGACCGCGGCAGACCTCCATATGCCCGCGTCGGTTCACGCGAGCTTTCAGGGAATGGCGCAGGCGTTTCAAGCGTCGCTCGCAAATGAACCCCTGCTGGTGCTGGCAGCGGTTGTGACGGTTTATATCGTGCTGGGCGTGCTGTACGAGAGTTACATTCATCCCGTTACGATTCTCTCGACGCTACCCTCAGCGGGCGTCGGCGCGATCTTGGCCCTGATGGTGTGCCATACCGATTTCAGCGTGATCGCCTTGATCGGTATCATCCTGCTCATTGGCATCGTCCAGAAGAACGCCATTATGATGATCGACTTCGCCCTCGAAGCCGAGCGCAAGGAAGGGAAGCCCCCGCTCGAGGCAATCTACCAAGCGTGCCTGCTGCGGTTTCGGCCAATCATCATGACCACGCTGGCAGCTCTTCTCGGCGGTGTTCCTCTGGCATTGGGCACGGGCACCGGCTCGGAATTGCGACGACCTCTTGGTATCAGCATTGTGGGGGGCTTGCTGATCAGCCAAATATTGACGCTCTATACGACGCCGGTCGTTTATTTGGCTTTCGATCGCCTGGCCGCGCGACTAAGGGGCTATCGAGTTTCGCAGACCGCTGAATCCGATGCGACGGCGGACTAACGGTAGCGCTCGACGAACATGAACATCTCCGAAGTCTTCATTCGACGGCCAATCGCCACTTCGTTGCTTACTGCGGCGATACTACTGGCTGGCGCGATGGCCTATCGATACCTGCCGGTGGCGCCACTTCCAGAAGTCGAATTTCCCACCATCTCCGTGCAAGCATCGCTTCCGGGCGCCAATCCTGAAACCATGGCTTCGTCGGTCGCCACGCCTCTCGAACGCCAGTTCGGGCGTATCGCTGGTGTTACCGAGATGACGTCTACGAGCGCGGCCAGCGAAACCCAGATCACCCTCCAGTTTGATCTCAATCGAGATATCAATGCGGCGGCCCGCGACGTGCAGGCTGCTATCAACGCGTCTTCCAGTCAATTGCCCACGAATCTTCCGAGCCTGCCAACGTATCGCAAAATTAATCCGGCAGACTCGGCCATCATGATCTTCGCACTTCGGTCGGATGTATTGCCGATGAGCCGCTTATACGACGTCGCCGACTCGATCATCGCCCAAAAATTGTCGCAGATACAGGGCGTTGGACAGGTGCAAGTCGGCGGTAGCGCACAGCCTGCGGTTCGCATCGAACTGAACCCTGCCAACCTTGCCAGCTATGGAATCGGACTCGAGGATGTTCGCACCGCACTTGGTCAAGTCAATTCCAACGAGCCTAAGGGAGAAGTCACCAACGGCGTCGTGGATTGGATGATCTCCGACAACGATCAGCTGTTCGACGCGGACCACTATCGTAACGTGGTCATCGCTTACCGTAATGGCGCCCCCGTGCGACTCTCTGATGTCGCGCAGGTCCGGGACTCTGTTGAAGACCTCTACAATGCCGGGCTTCAGAACGGCAAACCCTGCGTCGTGGTCATCGTTTTCCGCCAGCCGGGCGCGAATATCGTTGAAACGGTTGATCGGGTACGCGCCACGCTGCCGGAGTTGAAGGCATCGATACCCGGTGCGGTCGACATCGTGATCACCTCCGACCGCACCACCACGATTCGCGCCTCCGTGGAAGACATTCAGATAACCCTGCTGATTACTGTAGTGCTCGTGATCCTGGTGATTTTCTTGTTCCTTCGTAACGTTTGGGCCACGTTGATTCCCGCCATAGCCCTTCCGGTTTCTCTGATCGGTACATTTGGCGTCATGTATTTGCTCGGCTACTCGGTAGACAATCTGTCGCTCATGGCGCTCACCATCTCCACCGGCTTCGTGGTGGACGATGCCATCGTCGTGATCGAAAACATTACCCGCTATCACGAAATGGGCATGGCGCCTCTTCAGGCAGCCCTCCGCGGCTCGCAGGAGATCAGTTTCACCGTGCTTTCGATGAGCACTTCGCTGATCGCCGTCTTTATTCCGATTTTGATGATGGGTGGCATCGTCGGACGGCTGTTCCGCGAATTTGCCGTTACTCTCAGCGTCGCGATTCTGATGTCGCTCTGCGTCTCGCTCTCCACCACGCCGATGATGTGCGCCAAGTTTCTGCGCCCGCCAAAGAGCGGCAGCCACAATTGGCTTTACCGCGCCAGTGAGCGCGGCTTCCAGATGCTGCACTCATCCTACGAGCGCGGTTTGCGTTGGGTGCTGAACCACCAGCGTCTGACGGTGTCCGTCACTGCCGCCACCGTAGGCGTCACGCTGTTTCTTTTCGTGGTGATCCCTAAAGGATTCTTTCCGCAGCAGGACACGGGAGCGCTCAGTGGCTCAATCCAGGCCTCGCAAGATATTTCCTTCGACGCGATGCGTGTGAAGCAAAGGCAATTCAGCTCGATTGTCACGGAGGATCCCGCCGTCGAAAGCGTCATCTCGTTCGTCGGTGGCAGCAACACCAACACAGGAAGGATGTACATCACGCTCAAGCCGCTCTCGGAGCGCCACCTGAGCGCCGACAGAGTGATTGATCGTCTTCGCCAAAAACTTGCGGTTGTGCCGGGCGCCACGCTTTTTCTTCAGGCCAACCAGGACATTCGCGTCGGCGGCCGTTCCAGCAACTCGCAATACCAGTACACGCTCGAAAGCGAAGATCTGTCGGATTTGAACACCTGGGCGCCGCGCATGCTCGACAAATTGAAGACCCTGCCAGAGCTCACCGACGTCTCGACCGATCAGCAGGTCAAAGGTCTGCAAGCCCGTCTGGTAATCGACCGCGATTCCGCGTCTCGCCTCGGCCTGGATGCGGGAACCATCGACAATACCTTGTACGACGCCTTCGGTCAGCGCCAGGTATCCACCGTCTTCACCCAGCTGAACGAATACCACTTGGTGATGGAAGTCGCTCCGGAATTCTCGCAAAACCCGGACGCTTTGAAGTCGATTTACGTTCGCTCACCCAGCGGGACGGAAGTTCCGCTCAGCGCTTTCACGCATTACGAGCCGCTAAATACGGCTCTAGCCGTCAATCACCAAGGACAATTTCCGGCGATCACGCTCTCCTTCAACCTCGCGCAAGGAGTCGCGCTGGGAGACGCTGTGGACGCCGTTAACGCAGCCTCACAACAAGTCGGCCTGCCTTCGTCGATCAGCGCCACGTTTCAGGGTACGGCGCAAGCGTTTCAATCATCTCTCAGAAACGAACCGCTGCTGATTCTCGCCGCACTGATCGCCGTGTACATCGTGCTGGGCATGCTCTATGAAAGCTACATTCACCCGATCACGATCCTCTCTACGCTTCCGTCGGCGGGCATCGGCGCGCTTTTGGCCCTGCTCCTCGTTCACATGGATTTGAGCGTGATCGCCATCGTCGGAATTATCTTGTTAATCGGCATCGTCAACAAAAACGCAATCATGATGATCGATTTCGCTCTCGACGCTGAGCGCAAGAAAGGAATGTCGCCGCGCGACGCGATCTACGAGGCGTGCCTCCTGCGTTTCCGTCCCATCATAATGACCACCATGGCCGCGCTGCTCGGCGGATTGCCTCTCGCGCTTGGAACAGGTACCGGCTCCGAGTTGCGCCGTCCTCTCGGCATTAGTATTGTGGGCGGCTTGATCGTTAGTCAGATGCTTACTCTCTTCACCACTCCCGTTGTGTACCTTTACATGGACCGTCTGCGGCCCGGGTGGGCGCGCCGTCGCCGGGCCCATGTGGCTCAGTTGCTCGAGCCTCACGGGCATGCCCCGCAGCTGTGATACACTTTTGAAACGAAGCACCGCTTTGATGCGGCGCAGGGCGCCCGTAGCTCAGCTGGATAGAGCGTCTGGCTACGAACCAGAAGGTCGGGAGTTCGAATCTCTCCGGGCGCACCACTTATTCTCTTCCACCATAATGAGATACACGACTACGCTGCAACTACGCTCTCCTGATTTTGTATCGCATGTATCGCAAAAACGCCCTCTTGTGTCCTAGTACGGCGTGGGATTTTGAAGCCGAGACTAACTTTCGCGGCCCACTCCGCACGGAATTTCTTGTTGCTGAGCAGTTGATAGGCGTAGCGATTTCCCATTTCGCTGTTGGCGTGAGCCATCCAATAGTCGATGAGAAGGTCACGGCACTCACTGGCTTTCAGGACGGCCTCGCGGAATCGACGGAACGAGTGTGGTCTGCGAGGACGTGCCGAATTTCGGCGAATCCTCGTACCTAGAGTTTGATAGCGCGCGCACGGCACTCGTATCCATCGACTTTCAAATCGATTTCTGCGGCGAGAAAGGCTACGTCGATGTGATGGGGTATCCACTTTCGAATACCGCCAATCCTCTTACGTTTGCAAGAAAAGCCCTGAAGGATGCCCGCAGTTCCGGCATCACCGTCGTCCATTGCCGGGAGGGTCACCTGCCGG
>JASHRI010000451.1 GCA_030037435.1 Candidatus Acidiferrales bacterium
CTTCCAGCACATCGCTCGACATCTCCGGCGGATGAATCCGCGATACGGCTGGCGTGTCGGGAAGCTCGTTCTTAGCTTCTTCTTGCTGAGCCACGACCGATCTGCCTGCGACAAGAAACAAGGCCACAATCACGAGGATCCGAAGAGACCGTAACATCCCCATTTTTCTCTCCCGGTTGCTTGCAGAAGCAGCAACCTTCCGTTCGACATTCCATTACGTGCCGGTGATCGACACGTAAGTACGACAACTACGGAAGGGGTTTGCTTCAGCTCACGCTTGAGAGGGAATCCGCAGAACCGATTGCTTACTTACCGCCTAGTTTGGCGAGGATGGTGCTGCTGCTCCACTCAGAGCATTCTTGTCCGGAATGGAGGCCGTTTTTGCGTCCTTATAGCGAGTCAAGTACGGCATAAACGGCGTGACTCCGAACGGCATTTTCTCGTGAGGAGAAACCAATCGAAGCGGCGAAGGCTTTACGAGTACCGCTTCATCACTCCAAGGATTTAGATCAATTCGCCCTCCCAAAGGTAATGCGGCGATCTGGTCCAATCGCTTTGGCTCCAGCGCAGGGGCACCTGTCATCAAATCTGAGGCGAGAAAGACACTGTTGCCAAAGTGCGGGAAGGCGGTTAGTTCTACCAGTGACTTCGAATCGCTTCGGAGCTGCTCCAGGAAAAGGCCAGCCTCGCCAAGACCTGCGTTATAAGGAGACTTTCGTAGATAAGTCAGCGCAAGCTCATTTGCTGCCCGCTCCTCTGTGGGACTTTCTTTGGAAGCAAAGCGTTTGGTGGCATTGAATATCGAGGTCCCAAGTACATCGCCGAACCCGTACTTGTCCGGCGTTTCGTTCGAACGCACTATTCTCGCCATTCCCTGAGCGAGCATCGTGGCGAGCGTGGCTTCATCGGGAAGAACATCAATTAAGCCGCGACTCAAGACAATGGTGTGTCCGATGGAGAATAATTCCAGGTCGGAAGTGGTCATGACGCGGCAATGAATCTCCGGCTCGATATCGAGATTGTTTGAAACTTCGAGATTGTTGACGACGGTTTCAAGCATCCGGTCAACCGGCCCCGGTGCAGTAATAAAGCCCATTTTCTGAAGGGTGTCGAGAGCGTTTCGTTCAGCCTCGCTGCGCCATTCACGCTGTTGTTCAAGTGGCGACTGATCGCTTGACGCGCTGCTTCCCTGAAGTTCGTTTTGGGACTCAATCGTCAATTCACTAAACGCATCTTGGTGCTGTACATCGCGTAGGTCATATCCCCAGAAGCGTGTTTGGGCATCAAAGCCGCCTTTAACCTTTAACGTGTGGGGCCAGCCTTTGATACTCAAAGCCTGGGTAAAGATGTAAGCGGGGACCCAAAGACCAGGCTGTACATTTACGCGCCAGCTGTCGAAGTGCTCATCGAGTCCTCCAAACTGGCCGCTGAAGCGGACTATGGTGTAATCGTGATCCTCAACCCAGATGCGCCCAGTAAACAGGTGAATTTTGTTCTTGTAGAGTGGCTTCACATCGAATTCTAAACACCTCACTTCTCCAAGAAACTCCTGGCCTGCGTACTGAAAATCATAGTGCTGTCGATCGAAATAGAAACGTCCGACATTGGCTTCATCAAGCAGGGTGACGTCGTCGGGCGCATTGTCGTCCCACATATACCAACTCCACGTGCGCGACCTGCCCCAGTTAAAGGCGATGGCACGCACCGCGAGCTTTTGGTCGTCGGACATTACTGCTTGCCCAAGGAGGTACCAGTCCCGATGGCGAACGCGTTCCCCGTGATGGACCATCATGGTTTGCAGATAACTTTCGATAATCGGATGGTAAGAGCCGAGCATTGAAAGTTCGACTCGCTCGCGTGCGATGATCCGATTAATGATCTGGTCGAGAGACTCTGAATCCTCCAGCGATTGGAGGCCGGACGGCGTGCGCCGGCTGAGCGTCGTATTGGACGACGACTGAGCGCGAGTAACAGGTAAGCAGCCAAGCGTTAAAACCAACGACGCTACGAGGTGCCGACGTATTCGCATCAACTCCCCCCTTGGGTAGTCTTCGACTTTTGTTTTTCCATCGGTCTCTCCGTTTCCGACGAGAGCTGAAATTCATCACGATCTCAAACGGAAACAGCAGCCAAACCCGGAGGGAGCACGCAGCGTTCCAACAGCGCAGGACTAACAACCCTTTGAATTCTCTAATGAACGAACCACGAGAGGGCTATTGCATGTCAGTTCTGGGATTCAAATCGGAACAGCGAAGCGCGATCTCTTCCCGAAGCGGAACTGCACCGAAGACCAACTAGAGTCTTAACTCTGCTAAGTCTTTAAAACCCGGAAGACGATTTTCGGAGCGACGTGTGCGTGGTGTCGAGGCGAACTATTTCGCGGAGGCACCGTGCTTGGACGCATACTTTCTACCGCTCTACTCGCTTTTGTCTGCGTACCGCATTTGGCGCTCGCACAGCAGGTTCCGCACGGCCCTTCTGGGCTTACAGCGCCCTCATCGGATGCGCTCGTGCAGGATTACAGTAATGTGGTTGTCCCCATCTCGTCAGTAAAGCTGCGCGGTCCACTGGTGCAAGCCGAAGTTGGTACGGGATTCTGCATAGACCCCGATTGCGAGTTCATTGGGACGAACTATCACGTGGCTGCCAGCGTTCGGCATCTCAAGATTAAAGGGGCACGGATCGTTCAGCGGTTCCTGGCAACTGGCCCGAACGACGAGGGAGCCACCCTCAACGACATAGCGGACGGCAGCTCTCTGCGGTACACCCTTAGCCGGGATTTAGCGGTCTTCCAACTAGATAAGCCACTGCGCAATCATCACGGCCTGCAATTCAGCACCGAAGACCTAAACATCGGTCAGCGGGTTCGAATTTATGCCTATCCAAAAGGCGCGATCAACCCCTTCCGCTCCCTGCAAGAGTTTGATGGAGTCTTCGTAGGCCAGGGAGCCGACGACTTGCTACAGTTCGATTATTGGCCGAACGGTGAAAAACGTCTCCGTCCCGGCGCGAGCGGCGGCGTAGTCGTTGACAGTGAAGGCGGAAAGGTCGTGGGTATCTTCTGCGGATTCGCTAAAAGCGACCAGCGGCTCGTGGCGGCTGTTCCCGTAGAAAGCTTGGCTGAACTTTTGAATAAAGTGCAGCCGTTTCTCGCAGGGATTGTTTTTCCGATCCAAACAGAGGCTAAGTGGGACCAGCCGGATTTCTATCCGGAATATGAACCGGAACCGAAACAACCTGATGAGCCCCAACACCGAACTGGTGCGTCGGACGAATCGGATGCGGTCAAGCTCCTCCGCGAACGCGCGCAGTCACTCACTGATGGAATGCGCGACTTCATAGCCGTCCAGACCTTCACTTGGGGATCCGGTGACCGCGCCGAGGCCGCCGATGCTTATGAGGTTCAGGTGCGAGACGGCTCGCAAAAGTTCCGTGAGTATTTCACTGGTAAGAGGTGGCGGTCGGATCCGCCGATTCCTTCAGGGCCGAGCGTTGGGGTAACTACGGGCGACGATTGGTCCTCGCTCCCTTCGTATATCGGAACGAAGACGGGTGTGAAAATCCGGGAGGCTCCGCGTGCCAGTGTTGACGGCCACCGAATCAGAATTTTTCAATTCCGCGGAAGCGCCGAGGACGATCCCTGCGAAACCGAAAATGTTTTAGACTTCATCGTTTTCAGGATCCACAAATATTGGGACGCGCCTCCATACGGCGAAGTCTGGACCGACGAGCACGAGAACATTATGCGAATATCGCTCTATTGCGAAGACCGCGGTTGGGGTTGGCGAACGGGCGAGACGATCGTCACCTATGGATGGCTCAAGAAACAAGGTGCGGAGCCACGGCTCGTTCCCGTGACCATCGTGGAAAAGGCTAAGAATAAGAAAAAACTGTACTGGTGTCGCGGTCAGTTCGTGGACTATCGCGAGTTCGTTAGCGAGGCGCGGATTCTGCCGGTGGCCAGCCTCAAATGATGGGTTTGCACTCAGCGCGGGCCGCACTCGCGATCAATGCGGGATGACCGAAGGGCACCCTAGTAGAAATACGGATAGCACCCAGCCGAATAGATTGCTCGCCTTTATCCAGCCCCGGCGCCCGCGGCCTTGGACTTAATTCGTTCGCTCCCAATAGCAGTACTCCAATTGGCGAACGTTCGCGTTCGCGACGCAATGGTTGATCTCAGTAGATCCCGAACATTATTCCGCCTGTCATATAGCTTTCCGAGTAGGTTTCCTAGCGCTTCGGCGTCGGATTGGTACCACTCCGGCGGGATCGCATCGCCGATGAGACGGAGGCTGTCCCGATCTATTTTTTCGACTCTACCGAGCCACGGCTCGAATGATTCAAGACTTCTGCACCCTGAATAAACGATTGCGTCCATATACAAGCCTTGAACTGGGGCGTCTCGGTAATCCCATTCGCTGCCGTGAAAGCAAAAACCCTGGTCAATCATCGTTGCCCGGTACGTTGACCTCTCGCTTTGTTGTGAGAAGACAACTTGACGACCATCGGTGTTGGAGGTCCATTTGTCGAACACAAGCATGCCCGCAAAATCGGCAAGGTTCTCAACGGATCGCAGCAGGGCGCATGGAAGAAAATCGTAAACAGCCCGAATGGTGCCCGTGCAATCCTCCGGGAAACGCGAACCGAAACATAATCCCGAAAGGCAGGCACTGCGACCATGTTCCCATTCGATCACCATATCATCTGTGTGGCGAATCAGAGTCTCGCTAACCTCAACGATTGCAACTTGCGGTACGCAAAGTCCGATGAGACGCGCGAGCAAACTACCGAGAAGCTCGTTGGCAAGAACCCGGCACCCCTGCGGATTGTTCTGGAATTTGACTACGTAGTAGCCGCCATCAGAGCCGCGCACCAAGTGTGACTGAGAGCCTCCACGCATCCGGCGGACCGACTCGACAGCCGTAATCTTACTAACGTGGTTGATGGAATTTGCGAGAAGAACCTGATCGCTGGCCTGATTATGTTCTTCGGCTGACCCGCTCGACAGAGACGCACGACTTCGTTTAGCAGACAAAAGATGCCTCCTGGGCAAAGGCATGTTCTTGCGAATTTCTTTTTTAGGGCCGACAGCACACTGGCAATACGTCCGATTCCACTCCAAAAAAAACAAAAAAGGCGCTATTGAGGAACACGAGTTGCTATCAAACCACTCCTGTGCAAAACAAGCTGCGATTAATGCTGTGTAATGTGTTTCCTAAACTACGATCCCAGTACCCTTGAAAATCTGCGAGATATCGAAAATCACGATCAATCCACCGTATAGTTGATGAGGGTGTAGGTCGCGCTGCCACTGCTTATGGCAACTCCGTGGCCGGCAAAATACTGACCGCCGAACGTCATGCCAACCCATCCAAGGTTCTGAAGGAAGGCAGAAAACGCCTGTGCGTCTTTCTGACCATTGACGTTGGTCCACTGGTCGTAAGTCAAAGGCACAGTGAACGACAATGTCTGGCCGTCCTGCGAACCAAGGTTATAGATACTGGCGTCCGCCCACCAACGCCCATTCGGGTCGCTAAAGTCATCGTTCTGCTCTTCAATCATTAGTCGGGTCGTTGCTGGCGGAATGTCGGTGGGATCGAGCACGACGTACTGAGGATCGTCACTGTCAACTCTGAAAACGATGGTGACGCTTTGCGGTGTCTGGGTTGGATGGAAGCGCGTCTCGACATAACTTACAGCCCCGCCCGCTTGAGCACTGGGAAAGTCAAACGACCATGCACCCTCGCTATTTGAAGACGGATGAAGCGGCATGTGGGCGCCATGCAGGATGAACCAATCCTGTGGATCTTGTGAGACGACGTCAGGCGCTTGGACTGGAACACCTGGAACGCCCGCATAGCCGCACCCCGTCAACAAAATCGAAACAACCAACGCGTAAATCGTTAAGCTCGGCCAGAAACTTTGATTGGTCTTGCCAAACGTACAGAAGTTTTTTCGTCGGTGCATTCCGCCCCGCAGCGTTGCATGGGCAGGGCCATAGATATGCGTCGTCTAACACATGAGAAGAAGCCAACTTACCCTCGCCGATCTGAAACGTAACCACGAGCAGTGTTCCAAATCGGAACCATGCCCAGCATGAAAATTTCTAATTGGGATTTCCAGTGTGCTGGCTTTGGCGCCACCACTGTCGCCGTCTCGCATTCACTCACCCGATGTGATATAAGGCGCGCAGTCCCGAAACAGGGCAGCGTCCTCGGCTCGATTTCTTGTTTGGCATCCGCTTTCTGGGTGCCGGGCGTGCCTGACAGCGGCCGTGACCGTCTGTCGGAACACTGGGACTCTTCTAATAACAACACCCACCATTTAAGTGGACGGTCCTGAGATAAACCATCGAAGGACCGCGTGCGGGCGACACCGAGCTATTCTCAAGTAGCTTCTGGGCAAATCCCGCACACACGAATCCGCTACCCCCTTCGCAGCGCAAGAAGAGCAGCTCGAATGGTTCACCTATTGGGATCAGTTACAGGTTCACAAAGCCTTGATTTAGGAAGAAGGTGTTCAATCGCGCTTGATGGCAGCATTACTGGGCGTGAGCATGGAAGGCTTCGTAGACCGGGTTTAAGGTCCGATAGGTTTTCAATGTCAGTCGCTCGCGAGGAACCTTTTGGACGGGAGCCAAACCCTGTAGCAATGTCTTGGCGAGCTTTTGTTGGCGAAAAAGTATGAGATCAAGACGCATGCTGGGTTTTCTCTCGCGCCGCCGCATAACACTGTGCTTCAGCCGGAAGAGAACTCTTTTGTAGCAGTCCCGACACATCCCGTTCGAGCCATACTCTGATTCTTTTCCACACAACATGCACCCGTAGTCGTCGAAGTAGTAGTGCATTTTCCGATGGAAATTTGCCGTTACGATTCCTCGAATGCCATCCGCGGTTCGCCTTGGCAAAAACCAGGGTTGTAGCAGAACCTCATCCAAAGACGAAGTCATGGCGGCCCTTGGTGGGTTGGCACCCAGCTCAGAGTTAGATCGGCTGCGGAGATGCACCTTCATTCAACCTCGCCCTTGGATGACACGCGTCGAAGGTTTTGGTCAATCGATCCAGGCCTATCTGCGCGTATCTCATGGTGGTATGAATCCAGACG
>JASHRI010000452.1 GCA_030037435.1 Candidatus Acidiferrales bacterium
CATGGCGACCTCGCCATCGGCCGCGCGAAACGAGGCAGGGAAGGCGCTGGGGAACAGGACTGCAGCCATGCTGTAGAGATAAGCTGTTCCGGTGCCGAGCGCGATGAGCGTAAACATGTTGAGGCTGCGATTGACGATCGATGCCCAGCCGCGGTGAAAAAATGGGAGCCCGCACCACAGCACCACCGGCGTTGCAAGGATCAGCTCGATCCAGCTGATCGCGCGCGCCGAGAACAGGCGCTGGACTGGTTGCCCGGGAATCATCCCGGACATTCCGAGGGCGAGCACGGGGATCGTCAAAACGACGCTGATCCAAAAGCGGCGCGTCATATCGACAAGTTCCGGATTCGGCTCGTCCTCTGCGGTCGCGGTGAGCGGCTCGAGCGCCATTCCGCACTTGGGGCACGGACCGGGATGGCCCTGGCGCACCTCGGGGTCCATGGGACACGTATAAATGGCTCGGCCGGGGCCGAGATCCGATTCCGGCGGTTTTGGCTTGGCGGGCGCGACCGGCGTGGCAGGTTCGATACCGCCGAGTTGAATCAGCGGACTAGCATTCGAATGTGGCGCCGGCGCATTTGGCAATAGCGATGCGGATGAAGCTGTCAAGTATCTTGCCGGGTCGGCACGGAATCGGTCGGCGCACCTTATGCAACAGAAATAGTAGGTCTTACCGGCGTGCTCCGCTTGGGCGGCCGCGAGGCCCGGCGAAACCATCATTCCGCAGACTGGGTCCCGCTCCATCGGCTGGTGCATGTTGATTTGATCCAGTCATCTTATATTGGTTTCAAGGCCACCGCGAGACGCCAGGTACGTTGCCCCGGAGCAGGGAACATTTCGGGACCGACTCACGTATCTCACATTGGAACGTCGAAAGGGGCAAGCCGGGGCGCCATGAACGGAAACGGTGTCACCAAGAACGGCCGGAAACGGCGCAAGCGCTGGATCGTCCTGGGCATCTCCGCTGCAGCGCTATTGCTGATAGTAGTCGCGGCTGCCGCGGCACTGCGTCCCAACCACACAATCGATCCCGACAAGCTGGCCACCGCCGAGCGCGGCGACATCGCCCGATCCGTGGTTGCTACGGGCCAGATCGAGCCGCTAACGAAGGTCGAGGTGAAGTCGAAGGCCAGCGGCATCGTCGAAAAAATCTTCGTGGACGCGGGCGCGCATGTAAAGACCGGGCAGGTGATCGCGGAATTGGACAAGGAGCAGCTCCAAGCCGCCGTGGCTGAATCGCGCGCCAATCTCGACGCGGCCGAGGCCGCGCAGCAGGCCGCGGAAGCCACGCTCCAGAAAAACATCGTCGATGCGCAGGGACCGGACGTGCCGTTTTTGAAGCACGACATGGACCGTGCGGAAAGTCTCTACAAGCAGGGCCTGCTAGCGCTCAATTCGATGCAGGACGCGGAAATGAACTATCAAGTGGGAGTGAACAAACAGCTATCCGCGCAGCGCAACGTGACGGTCAGCAAAGCGCAGGTGCTGCAGGCGAGAGCGATGATTGCCCAGGCTAAGGCTGCGCTCGACAATGCGGAAGAGGATCTCGCTTACGCGACGATCACCAGCCCGATCGACGGCACGGTGCTCTCGCGAGACGTGGAAGTGGGCGACGCCGTCAGTTCGATCCTGGTGCTGGGCTCGCAGGCCACGCTGGTTGCGACACTTGGCGATACGAGCCAGGTGTACGTGAAAGGCAAAGTGGATGAGGCCGATATCGGCAAGGTCTATCTCAATCAGCCGGCGCGCATCGTTGTGGAGTCGTACAAGGACAAAACGTTTCAGGGCAAAGTGACGCGTATCGCGCCGCTCGGCGATGAAAAGGACAACGTCACCACCTTTGAGGTGCGCGTTTCGATCGACAACGCTTCCGGCGAGCTGCGTGCCAATATGAGCGCCAACGCCGAAATCATCCTGGAAGAGAAGAAGAACGTGCTGCTTGTTCCCGAGGGCGCGATTCTTTTCGACAAAGACAAAAATGCATCAGTCCAGGTGCCCGACCCGAGGGCGGATAACGGGCAGCGGAAAGTTGCGATCAAATTGGGGATTTCAAATGGAGTGAAAGCCGAAGTGCTTTCCGGGCTGAACGCGAATCAAAAAGTGGTCTTGCAATAGGCCGCGGTCCGCCGCGCCGACATCGTCATGAGCCTTCGCGATTTGCTTCGAGATACGCTCGCCACACTCTGGTCGCACAAGTTGCGAACTTTCCTGACCATGTTTGGAATCACGTGGGGAATTGTGTCGATCACCCTGATGGTTGCGGCGACGCAGGGGCTTCGCGTCGGCCTGAAGCGCAACAATGAAACGTTCGCCAAGGACGTGATGATCATGTTCGCTGGGCGCACCAGCATGCAAGCGGGCGGGATGCGCGCCGGCCGCCTGGTTCGCTGGGATGAAGACGACTTCCTGGCGGTGCTCGATCAGTCACCCGCCTGCCGCTACGCGCTGCCGGAAATCGGCAACCAGGTTCCTCTGCGCAGCCGCTACAACAGCGGCACACTGCAGGTGGTCGGCTCGCTGCCGCCGTTTGCCGAAGTGCGCAGCATCGATGTAGCCGAGGGGCGTTTTTACAACGATGCCGATCAGGCCAGCGCCAGCCGCGTCGCGTTCCTTGGCAGCGACGCCAAAAAACAACTCTACGGCGGGCGTACCGCGATCGGCGAGACGCTGTGGCTCGAGGATATCCCCTACACCGTGATTGGCGTGATGCGTCCGAAGGATCAGAATTCGAGCTATGACGGCCAGGACGTGCGCAAAATTTTCATTCCTTACAGCGCGATTGTCCGCGACTTCCCGAATCCGCCGCCCGCGCCGCCGCATACCATCGACCACATCCTGGTCGTGCCGAAATCCCTCGCGCTTCACGTAGACTGCGAGCGACAGGCGCGCGCCGCGCTCGCGCTGATCCATCACTTCAATCCCGACGATAAAGAGGCGAACGCCGTTTGGGACACGATCAAGAACGCTCGCGCCAACGCGCTGATCATGGACGGCATGGAGTATTTTATGGGCTCGGTCGGCATCATCACATTGTTTCTGGGCGGCCTCGGCGTGATGAACGTGATGCTCGTTGCCGTTCGCGAGCGAACGCGGGAAATCGGCGTGCGCAAAGCGCTGGGCGCCACGCGGCGGGCAATCGTCGGACAGTTTTTCACGGAGGCTCTGATCATTGCGTTCCTGAGCGGCGGAATCGGCATGGCCCTGGCGTACGGCTTCTGCGCGCTGGTGGATTTGCTACCCATGCCGCAGGTTTTTGCGGGTTTGTTACCCACATGGCAGTCGGGCGCGCTGTCATTTTTTCTGCTCGCGGCCGTTGCCGTGTTATCAGCGCTCTATCCGGCAAGCCGCGCGGCTGCCGTCGACCCGATTGAAGCGCTGCGTCACGAGGCGGGAGGGTAGCGCGCATGTTTCAGGAAATTTTGAAGCAGGCATGGACGTCGCTGCGGCGCCAGCCAGTACGAAGTTGCCTAACGATGGCGGGAATCGTCTGGGGAATTGTCGCCGTCACACTGCTCTTGGCGTACGGCACGAGTTTTCGTCGCGTGCTCATGAGCACTTTCGATGCTTTCGGCAAGGACGTGATCATTTGCTGGCCCGGCACCACCAGCGACCAGGCGGGCGGCGAGCGTGCGGGCCAAAAAGTGAAATTGGAACAGACCGACGTTGATGAGATTCGCGCCAATGCGCCGCTCGTGAAAAAGTTGTGTCCCGAAACCGTGAAATCCCTCGATATCTCCCACGATCAGAACTTCGCCAATACCGCGATCCGCGGCGTCTGCACCGACTACGGCCAGATGCGCAACGAAATACCGAACGAGGGGCGCTGGCTGACCGAAGACGATCAGGTGAATCGTCGCCACGTCATCTTTCTGGGAGCGCTTTTGAAAAAGAAATTGTTTGCGGGATTGCCGGCCATCGACGAAACGGTCCGAATCAATGGAATGCGCTTCACAGTTGTCGGCACCATGGGGCGAAAGTTCGCGGATAGCGCCTATTTTGCGAGCGATGATGAATCGGCCTGGATCCCATACACCACCGCGGGCGATCTGTGGGACACCAAGTCAGCGAGCGTGCTGGTGGCTACGCCGATTTCGTTTGCTTTCGAAGTGCCCGCCGAGCGGCAAATTCTTGCCGCTCTCGCCGATCGCCAGCACTTTTCGCCCACGGACAAACGCGCGGTCCAGTTCATCGGCATGAGCGAATTCCGTCCGATTATGGAAGGGATTTCCTACGGCCTTGAATTCCTGCTGCTTTTCGTCGGAATGCTGACGCTGGGCATCGGAGGCGTGGGCGTGATGAACATCATGCTTGTCACCGTCAACGAGCGCGTGCGCGAAATTGGTCTGCGGCGGGCCCTTGGCGCGCGGCGCCGTCACATTCGCATGCAATTTCTAGCAGAGGCGCTGGCGTTGACGCTTGCGGGAGGCCTCGCGGGCATGCTGCTATCGGTGGTGATCGGCGCTTCGATAGGAACGCTTCCATTCCTCGGTCCCGCGTATGAAGACACGACGGGCGCCGTTGATATTCACATGCATGTCTCTTGGGAGATTCTCGTTGCGTCGATGGTGGTGTTGATTGTGGTGGGCGTGCTCAGCGGGCTCGTGCCGGCGATGCGCGCCGCG
Organism: Candidatus Acidiferrales bacterium; assembly: GCA_030037435.1. Taxonomy (GTDB): domain Bacteria; phylum Acidobacteriota; class Terriglobia; order Acidiferrales; family UBA7541; genus Palsa-295. The sequence continues at coordinate 4,623 of JASHRI010000452.1, forward strand.
CGGCTCGATCCGGTGGAAGCATTGCGCTACGAATAGCGCGACATTTCCTGCAGCGCGATCATTTCACAAATTGCTCTGCGTTCATGAACGTGCTGCGGCGGCGCCGCGCCCGGCTCCCTCAATCTTGCGAATCGTCTCGTCTACGGTCAGCACTTGCGCGAACAGAAAGCCGAGCGTCGCGCATGTCGCCTTCTGCAACTCCTCAGCTGAAAGGCCGCCCATCGCGGACGTTGCCGTTCCGTCGCTCGTGAAAATCACGCGAAAGTCGCGGACCGCCGCTTCGCGTGCGCTGGTTTCGCAGCAGACGTTGGTAGCGACTCCGGTGATGATGATCGTATCGATGCCGCGCTTGCGAAGAATGAGTTCCAGATCGGTGCTGTGGAATGCGCCGAAGCGCGGCTTGTCGAGGAGAATGTCCCGCGGATCAATCAACAATCCCTTATGCAGATCCGCCGATAGCGAACCCTTATTCAAAATGCCTTCTTTCACAAATGGGCTGAACTCCGCCAGTGTGCCGAGATTGGAACCATCGGGCCTGAGCACGATGCTCGCGTGAATTACCAAAATTCCCGCAGCGCGGCATACAGCCGCTAAACGGTTCACGCGTTCGAGAACGGCCAGACCATCCGGCGCCGCGACCGGCGATCCTTCGACAAAGCAATTCTGCATATCGACGTTCAGCAGGGCAGTACGCTCGGGAAGAATTGCGAAGTCCACCATCGCGGGGCCTCCTTTACTTTGCGGGAATGCTACGCGCAGTACCTACGCCAGTCGAGCCCGAGAGTCAGTAAGAAATGCAGCGCCTATTTCAACGCACCCTCAGAAGGGAATCTAGGTATGAGATCATCGCCGGGCTGGTCCAGTTTTGCGGACCGATGATCTTGCGATCGAGCTTGCCTTCCCGATTGATAACGTACGTTTCCGGATACATCGTGGTGCCGTAGTCCAGCGCAATCCGCTTCGTTGAATCGAGATACGTGGGAAAATCGACGTGATACGTTTTCAGAAATCCTTCGTAACCGGCTTCGCTTTCGTCCACGCCCACATTCACTCCGAGCACGGTGCCACCCAGCGGCTCGATCTGTTTTTGCAGCGCGTCCAGCGACGGGGCCTCCTCGACGCAGGGCTGGCACCACGACGCCCAAAAGTTCAGCACCACCACTTTGCCACGCAGATCGGAAAGATGCGCTGGTTTGCCGTCGAGGGTAAGAGCAAAATCCTTGGCGGAATGCCCTCGGAGGCTCGATTCGCCGTTTCGGTAGTCGGGATGGGCGAAAAGTATGATGAGCGCGGCGAGAAACGCCAGCACGGCGCCCGTTTTCAGTTTCCGTTTCAATCGGTCTCCCAGGCGACCTATAATGACTAGATCAATGTATGAACGTAGCCCTTTAGTTTAGCAGCCCTCGCGGACAGGATCGCGAAAACCTTGGTCTCGGCCATTATTCCCGCACGAAATGAAGAAGCGTCGATTGCGCGCGCCGTCGAATCGGTGGCGGCTCAGTTTGAGGTAGGCGAAGTCATCGTAGTGGACGACCAATCGACCGACCGCACGCTGGAAATCTTGTACGACCTCGCGAGCCGCATTCCGAAGCTGAAGATTTTGCGCGCGGGCGATCTGCCTTCCGGCTGGACCGGCAAGAATCACGCGGTCGCCGTCGGCGCAGCGGCAGCAAAGGGCGATTGGCTGCTGTTCACCGATTCCGACACCTACCATCATCTTGGTTCTACGCGCCGCGCGCTAGCGGATGCGGTCGATCACGACGCCGTGCTCGTCTCGTATTCGCCGGAGCAAGAGCTTCAATCTTTCTGGGAGCGAGCGCTGATCCCGTTTGTCTATTGCCGGCTTTCCGCCAACTTCTCTTTCGCGTGCGTGAACGATCCGGGACGGCCCGAAGCAGCGGCGAATGGGCAATTTTTGCTGATTCTGCGCGATGCCTACGATGCCGTTGGTGGCCACGGGGCGGTGGCCGGCGAGATCCTGGAAGATGTTGCGCTGGCGCGTCGCGTGAAGCAGCACGGCTATGGGATCTATTTCACGGCGCCGATGGGTGTTGTGCGAACACGCATGTACCGCTCATTTGGAGCGATGTGGCAAGGCTGGACGAAAAATCTGTATCTCCTCGTCGGCGGAACGCCCGGATCGGTCCTGTGGGAATTGTCGGCCGTGGTTCCGTGGTTCGACGTGATGCTGGTGGCGGCCGTTTGGGCGTATCTTGCAACGCATACTTCAGTCTCCGTGTGGCTTTTGCCGCTGTTGCTGCTGGTGCCCCTGTTTCGAGGGCACGCGCGTTTCGCGATGGCGCTCTATCGGAATCTCTACCCGGTTTCATACGTCCAATATTACGTGCCAGGCGTATCGCTCTATATGGCCGTGCTCGCCGCATCGTGGTGGCAGAGCACGCGAGGTGCGGTGGTGTGGAAGGGTCGAGCGTATCCGGCGAAAACGCGATGATTTTTGCGAAGGGCCAATCCCAATGATCCGAGTGACACGCAAAGTCGAATTTTCGGCTGCGCACTTTTATCACAATCCGAATTTGTCGGCGGAGGAAAACCGCCGCATCTTCGGCAAGTGCAACAATCCGCATGGGCACGGCCACAATTACGTGCTGGAAGTCACCGTGGCTGGAGAGCCCGATCCCACGACCGGAATGGTGCTCGATCTCACCGAGTTGAAAGCGCTGCTGCAACGGGAAGTATCGGACCGGATGGATCATCGCCATCTGAATTATGAAGTGCCCGAGCTATCCGGGCAGATTCCCACATGTGAAAACATCGCCGCCGCGATTTGGAAGTTGCTGGAACCCAAAATCGCGCGAGGCAAATTGGACCGCGTGCGCGTGTACGAATCGCCGGACCTGTTTGCTGATTGCACGGCGGGATCCAATGGAGATCGGGCGTGAGCCGCGGTCTGAAAATTTCGCTGACGCGGCGGTATCGCTTCGCGGCGTCGCACCGGCTGCACAGCCCGCGCCTCAGTGAGCAAGAAAACTGGCGGCTTTACGGAAAGTGCAGTAATCCGCGCGGACATGGGCACAACTACGTGCTCGAGGTGACGGTGGGCGGTCCTGTGGATCCCGAAACCGGCATGGTGGCGAATCTGGCGGAGCTCGATCCGTTCGTCGAAAGAGAAGTGATCGAGGCTTTCGACCAGCGGAACATCAACGAGGAAGTTCCGGCGTTCGAAAAATGCGTGCCGACCACGGAAAACGTTTGTCGGGAGATTTATCGCCGACTGCAATCGTTTCCGGCTGCGCGCGTGGAGCGCGTTCGTATCGCGGAGACAAGCAATAACAGCTTTGAGTATTCCGGGTAGGAATCGCGGTATCAGTTCTGAAGCGGCCACAGCGGCGCAGTCGAGAAACGAGGAGGAGGCATGGCAGCTTACTTTATCGTGGATCTGACGATTGAGGACATGCCGGGTCTTCAGCATTACATCCAGGCAGTTCCGGCAACGATTCAGAAGTATGGCGGCCGGTACTTGGTCCGGGGAGCAACGTGGGAAGCCCTCGAGGGTGGTTGGGAGCCAAACCGCATCGTGGTGTTGGAATTCCCGAGCCTGGAGCGAGCCAAGGCTTGGTATTCTTCCGAGGAATACAAGCCGTTGAAACAGGAAAGACAGAAGGCTTCGCGGGCAAACATTGTTCTCGTTGAGGGCGTGCAAGCGTGACGCTACGCAGGGCTGACAAGTACGAATGAGAGCAGGAGGCGCGACATGAGTGCCGAAAAGAGGGTGGGCGAGACGACTGAGATTGAAGTTCCCGAGACATCGGAAGCGGGAAGCATCGCGGATTTTGTCCGTCAAATGCTGATTCAGCTCGGTGAAGATCCGAATCGCGAGGGCTTGCGCCACACCCCCGAGCGGTTTGCCAAGGCACTGCGCTTTTTGACCAGCGGATACCGGCAGGATCCCGAGAAGATCTTGAACGGCGCAATGTTCAGCGTCTGCTACGACGAGATGGTGGTGATGAAGGACATCGAGGTGTACAGCTTGTGCGAGCATCACCTGCTTCCCTTTTTCGGCAGGTGCCACGTCGCATACATTCCGAACAAAAAAGTGGTGGGGCTGAGCAAAGTGGCACGACTGGTAAATATGTACGCGCGACGGCTGCAAATCCAAGAGCGGCTGACGAATCAAATCG